>CAZGTR010000027.1:0-10865 GCA_964528715.1 uncultured Oscillospiraceae bacterium
ACTCCATCTGCTCGAATTCCCGGGTACGGAAGGTGAAGTTGCCGGGGGTGATCTCGTTACGGAATGCCTTGCCCACCTGGCAAACGCCGAAGGGCAGCTTTTTCCGGGTGGTGCGCTGAATGTTGGCAAAGTTGACGAAGATGCCCTGAGCAGTCTCAGGCCGCAGGTAGACGGTGGAGGTAGAGTCCTCGGTGACACCGATCTGGGTCTTGAACATCAGGTTGAACTTTCGGATGGCGGTGAAATGGTGCTTGCCACAATTGGGGCAGACCACATCCTCGTGTGCAGCGATATAAGCGTCCATCTCGTCCTGGGTCATGGCATCCACATTCACATCCTTGCCGGACTCTGAAGCGGAGATCAGCTGATCCGCACGCTGACGGGAGCCACAGCCCTTGCAGTCCACCAGCGGGTCAGAGAAAGAGCCAACGTGACCAGTGGTGATCCAGGTCTGGGGATTCATCAAAATGGCAGCGTCCAGACCCACATTGTAGGGAGACTCCTGCACGAACTTTTTCAGCCATGCCTTTTTCACATTGTTCTTAAACTCCACACCCAGGGGGCCGTAGTCCCAGGAGTTGGCCAGACCGCCGTAGATCTCAGAACCGGCATACACATAGCCACGGTTCTTGCAGAGGCTGACGATCATATCCAGTGTTTTTTCGCTGTTTTTCATATCTCTATCCTCCAAAATTTAGGATTTTGCTTCGTTAGACAATTTATTATACAAGGGTTTCTCTTGGAAATCAAGGAATTTCTTATTCCTGTGCAATGAGTTCCGGTCCCAGATCATCTGCCATCAACTGATAGACCCAGTTTGCGATATCCACGGTGGTCATGCCGGCATATTCCTCCGGCTGGATGGTTTTCAGCAGGTGAAGATCCACATCCGACGGCTTCAGCTTTTTCAGATTGCCAAAGATCCGCCGGGCACCCTTGATGGTACACACCACGATGGGCACCTGAGCCTTTTGGGCGATCTTGAACACACCGGGCTTCAAATGGCGCAGCAGCTCATCGCCGCAGATGTAGCCTTCCGGGAACACAGCAATGGACACCTCATCCTCTTTGATCAGCCGGATACAGTTGAGGATTGTTTTCAGGGCCTCTCGGTCATTTTCCCGGTTCAGCGGCTGGCACATCAGCTTGTGCATCATGGGACCCACCAGGAACATGGAAGAATTTTCCCGCTTTGAAATAAAAGCCAGCTGGCTTTTCTTGAACTTCGCCAGAATGATCCCCGGGTCAACGTCACTGATGTGGTTGCACACCAGCAGGAAGCGCCCGGAGGCAGGGGTCTGCTCCAGCCCTTTTGTGTGGATGCGGATGCGTCCGATGGTGATCAGCAGGTCTGCATATAGGTAGGCCAAATTTCGATGGAATTTGCTGTCATGGGTCTGGGGCTTTTTCTGGTCAATACACAGGCACACCGCCCAGATGAACAAAAACGCCGCCAGCAGCAAAAACACGAAGCAGCCCAGAAATGCCACCGGCACCAGCCAGAGCATTGCCGCTGCCCCGCCGGACAGCAACCAGCCACCAAAGCCAACCAGCAATGAGATCAGGGTCATCCCCCAAAATAGCATATATTTCCCTCCAAAGTTGCAATTTATCTATTATTATATCCCATTGCGCCAGAAGAAACAAGCCCTTTTTCCAGACAAGGTAAAAAATGTGGAAAAGAGTTTTCATTCCGGGGTAGAAATCAGCCGCCGAACCTGTTATAATGTTCAAAGTATCGTATAAACAAAGGTGGTACCTATGAAAAAACGAATTTGGGAGCTGGACGCCCTCCGGGGACTTTGCATTTTGGGCATGGTCGTCGTCCACTTTATCTATGACCTTGTGGAATTATACGGGATCGTCCAATGGGAGTACCCTGCCCTGTTTGTTTTCATCCGGGACTGGGGCGGTGTGCTTTTTCTGCTAATCTCCGGTATCTGCGTCACCCTCGGCTCCCGATGCTGTCGCCGGGGCGCACTGGTTTTCTCCTGCGGCATGGTCTGCACCGCCGTGACCACCGGGATGTATCTGTTTCACTTTTCCGGTCAAGGGATCATCATTTACTTCGGCGTACTCCATTGTCTGGGCATTTGTATGCTCCTGTGGCCCCTGGTGCGTAGGCTCCCCTGGCAGGTGCTGCTGGCCCTTGGCATAGGACTCACCGCCGCCGGACTGTATCTGGGCACGCTTCCCGGTATCGATTGCTATTTTCTCATGCCTCTGGGACTTCCCTGGCACGGGTTTTCATCTTCCGACTATTTCCCTCTGCTTCCCAATTTCGGCTACTTTCTATTGGGCGCCGTTCTGGGCAAGACCCTCTACCGCAACAAGCAGACCCTTTTCCCCCAGGTCAATACCCAAAACGCCCTCATCCGCTTTTTGACCCTTTGCGGCAAACACTCCCTTTGGATCTATTTGCTGCACCAGCCGGTATTGAGCGTTCTTTCCCTGTTACTTTCCATGCTTTGAGCCTACAAAACGGAGGTTTTTGATATGAAACGTTTTCTCCATCCGAAATATGCCCCATTGGTGACGCTGGGCTGCGGCCTTTTGGCTATGGTTCTGCGTCTGATCCTGTTAAGTCAGACAGATGATGCCGGACTCTTGCCCGCCGGACATCCCGCCAGTATTTTCAGCTGGATCACCACTGTACTGTTTCTTATTTATCTGTTGCTATGTACCCGGCCCTTAAACGAAGCCACCAAGTATTCCTATAATTTCCCCGCTTCTCAAATCGCCGCCATTGGCATTCTGGCTGGGGCCATCGGTATCGGCATCAATTCCATTTCCGAACTATTCGGCAATGCAGATTCTCTGCAGATCCTCAGTTCTCTGCTGGGGCTGCTGTGTGTGCCTTCCCTGCTGTTTTTGTCCCTCTGCCGCAAGGATGGTCGCCGGCCCGGTGTTCTGTTTCACGGGCTGCTGTGTATTTACCTAATGCTGCACCTGGTCTCTCACTACCGCCTGTGGAGCGGGCACCCACAGATCCAGACCTACGGCTTTGAACTGCTGGCGCTGGTCTGCCTCATGCTTGCAGACTATCAACGCTGCGCCTTCGATGTCAACCAGGGAAACCGCCGGGCTTATGTGTTCACTTCCCTGTCCGCCGCCTTTTTCTCCATCGCCGCCCTGCCTGGCAGTAGCAATGTGCTGTTCTACATTGGCTGCGCCATTTGGATGCTCACAGGTCTGTGCAGCCTGAAGCCCATGCCCGGCCGCTTCGCCACAAAGGAGTCCTGAGCCATGGAACTGCCCCGTAGCGTCAAATTCTGCATGGACGCTCTGGAAAATGCAGGCTATGCCTGCTACGCCGTGGGCGGCTGTGTCCGGGATCACCTGTTGGGGCTCCAGCCCCAGGACTATGACCTGTGCAGCGCCGCTCTGCCCCTGCAGGTCTGCGCCGTTTTCGCAGACCACACCCTGGTCCGGGCCGGAGAAAAGCACGGCACCATCGGCGTGGTCACAGACAGCGGCGTGGTGGAGATCACCACCTTCCGCACCGAGGGAGACTATACCGACAGCCGGCACCCCGGCTGGGTCCGGTTCGTTTCGGATATCCGGGGCGACCTTGCCCGGCGGGATTTCACCGTCAATGCCATGGCCTACTCTCCCACCCGGGGCTTTGCCGACCCCTTCGGCGGGCGAGAGGATCTGAAAAACGGCATTCTGCGCACCGTGGGCGACCCGGCGACCCGGTTTCAGGAGGATGCGCTTCGCATTCTCCGGGGCGTTCGCTTCGCCGTCAAATACCGCCTGACGGTGGAAAACGAGACCATTCTTGCCATGGAGGGTCTGGCGCAGCAGCTGGACCAAATTGCCCGGGAGCGGGTTTTTGAAGAATTATGTAAACTTTTACCCCTTGTCACCGCCCAGGACCTGCTGACCTTCGCCCCCATTCTCACCCGGGCCGTGCCGGCCCTGGCCCCCATGGTGGGCTTCGATCAGCACAATTTCCACCACGCCTACGATGTATACACCCACACCGCCCATGTGGTGGCAGCCATGCCGGCGGAGCTGCCCCTGCGTTTGGCAGCCCTGCTCCACGACACCGGCAAAGTGCCCACCTTCACCCTGGACGAGCAGGGTGTCGGGCATTTTCTGGGCCACGCCGCTGCCGGTGCAAAAATTGCGGATGAGACCCTTTTGGCGCTGAAAGCGCCCACGGCATTGCGGGAGCAGGTGGTACAGCTGATCGAACTGCACATGACCCCCATCGAGCCCACGAAGAAAGCCCTGCGCCGCTGGCTGAACCGGCTGGGGACGGAGCGGTTGCAGCAGCTTCTGATCCTGCAAGAGGGGGATCTGGGGAGCAAAGGTGTTCCCTGTTCCACCCCGGCGGCCTTTGACCGGATCCGGGCGCTGATCCAGTCCCTGCTGGAAGAAAACGCCTGTTTTTCTCTCCGGGATCTGGCTGTCACCGGCAACGATCTTCTGGCTCTGGGATATCAGGGCAGGGCCATCGGCACGGCGCTGCAAGCTCTGCTGGATGCCGTCATGGACGAGCGGCTCCCCAACGACCGCACCGCCCTGCTCCAGGCGCTGGAAACACAAATATAAAACGAGAGGGACCAAATTGGGTTCCTCTCGTTTTTGCGTGTCAAAGAAGTACGGTGCGGCGCAGGAAGGATGTGATCGTCGGATGTTGAGGGGCGTCGAAGGCGCCGCCCCCTACGGTCTTGGGCATTTGAAGCCGTGTCATAACGGGACGGGTGACCCCTCTGCTACCTTGATACATCGCTTTACGGAATGGCACGGTAGCGCTCCCCTGTGATGGCGTAGCCATGACCGGGGGCGGGCTGCCATTGGTAACGGTTTTTCCCCTCCTGCGGGAACAACGCCGCCATGATGGCGGCGATGACACCGCCGTGGGTGATGACCACCGTATCCCGCCGCAACTCCCCAAAGGCTTCCATCACACGGGCCTTCATTTGAGCCCCGCTTTCCCCCCGGGGCGGGATGTTTTCCTCGTTATTCCCGGTGAGCCAGGTCTGATAGGCCGGATCGTTCTTCAGCGTCTCGTAGCTTTGCATTTCGAACAGGCCAAAGTCCACCTCCCGGAACCGCCGGTCCGTTTCGAAGGGCACATCCCCGAACAAGGCTTGCAGCGTCTCGTTAGCCCGGCGCATCCCGCTGGTGACAAAAAACGCCCCGGGCAGGTCATATTTCAGTTTGCATAATTCGTTTTTCCCAGCCTCGGACAGGGAAAGATCCGTGCTGCCGCAGTACAAATGCTGCTCGTTTGCCAGGGTTTTCCCATGGCGGATCAAATAAACGGTCATTTCAGTCGCTGCTCCAATCCACAGAAGATCCGACTGACGCTACTGGCCTCTTTCGCCAGATACTGGGCCAGCCGCCCGGTATTTTGCCGCCAGCGGCGATTTTCCGCCCCCATGGGCACCACGCCGCAGAAAATGTCCTCCAGGATCAGCACGCTGTCCTGCCACAGCTCCCGGTTTTCCTGAAAAAACGCCACTGGATTTGCACATTCCAGAGTGAACTGCTCTATTTTGTCGATACAGGGCTTGGAAAAGTCGATTTTTCCCGGTGTACAGGTGAAAATATCTTCCTCGTTCAAGGCAAATCTTTCTTTGGCGAATTCCCGCTTTCCCTGATACGCACCACCGATGATCAAGATCATACTATCCTCCTAGATCAGAGCGTACACCGCCACGGCGCACAGCTCTCCAATGGTCAGGGCATAGCCCGCAATGTCTCCGTTCATTCCCTCCAGAGACTTGTAGCCCCGGCGCAGCGCCAGCGCATACCCGGCGGCGCAGCCGACGAGGGCGAAGCCGTACTTGCCCCACAGGCCGAAGCCCAGCCCGATAAAAAGGCCCAGCAATGCCGTCAGCACCGCCAAATGGGCTTTGGGCTTCTGCTGACCGGCGTACTGGCTGGTGGACATACTCTTCAGCCCCGTCACCGCCAGCGCCGAGCCGCAGCGGCTCACCGCCGGGATCAGCAGCAGAATGCCAAAGGCCGCCGTCTCTTTTGCACAGGCGAAAAAGACATACTGGGCCAGCAGCACCAGCACGATGCCGATCACCGCAAAGCTGCCCACATGGGAGTCCTTCAATATCTCCCGCCGCCGCTCCGGGGAGCGCCAGGAGCGCACCGCATCCGTCACATCCATGAAGCCGTCCAGGTGCATGAATCCGGTGGCAAAATAGGGCCAGACGCACAGCGCCAGCGCCGTCACCGGCCCCGGCAGTCCCAGTTTTCGGCACAGCCAGGCGATGACTGCCCAGACAGCCCCGATCTCCAACCCCACCACCGGCAGGAACAGGAGCATTTTTCCCTTTGCGTCCTCATCCCAGATCTTCCCCGGGAATGGGATGGCGCAGAACATACTCTGGCACATGGCAAAGGCGTGCAGATAGGTTTTCATTTGGGCAATTCCCCCTTATAGACCAGATGCTGTCCCGCCGTCACTTCCACCACCGTGTCACACACGGCGGCAAGGCTCTTATCCGCCCGGGCCAGGCAGCGGCGGTACCGCTCCGTCGTCTCGTCATAACTTTCCCCATCGGAATAGATGTAGTCGCTGACGAACACGGCGTGTTTCACTTTTCCCGCAAAGGCGATCAGTTCGTCGATGCAACGCTGGGCGGCAGGCAGGTCCATTTCGTAATTCTTCTCCACCGGGAACAGGGTATTTTGCACCAGCGCCGTGACGCTGTCCACCAGAAACACCCCATCCGGGTCGGCTTTTTCCAGCAATTCCAGCACATTTTGGAAACATTCCACCGTTACAAATCCCAGATTCGCCCGGTCTGCAATGTGCAACCGGATCCGCTCGTCATCCTCTTTCCCGGAGGAGATCATGGTGGCCACATAGTAGCGCTTTTCCCCCAGGGACACCGCCAAATTCTGGGCCAGGGTGGATTTTCCGTTTTTCGCCCCGCCAGAAATGAAAAAGGTCATGTTCCGTCCTCCACGCAGAAGCAGTCACCACGGCGGATCTCATCCAGATAGCCGTCGTCGATGCCCGCCTGATCAAAGGTCGCCATTTCGTTCAACACAGCGCAGGCCGCTTCCAGAATTTGAAAAGCCAGGGGGCAACCGCTGCCCTCTCCCAGCCGCATATCCAGCAGCAGCATGGGCTTTAGGCCCATGGCCTCCATGGCAAGGCGGTAGCCGATCTCATAGGAGGCATGGCTGGGGACGAAATACCCCACCGCCGCCGGGCAGAGCCGGCAGGCGCACAGGGCAGCCACGGCGGAAATGAAGCCGTCGATGACCACAGGCCGGTGGCTTGCGGCAGCCCCCAGAAAGGCGCCGCACATGGCGGCAATATCAAAGCCGCCCACCTTGGACAGCACATCCACCACATCATTTCGATCCGGCTGATTGATGGCGATGGCACGGCTGATCACTTCCTTTTTCTTCCGGAAGCTCTCGTCGGTGATTCCGCCACCTCGGCCCGTCACCGTCTCCACCGGCGCATCCAGCAGCGCCGCCAGCACGGCGGCAGAGGTGGTGGTGTTGCCGATGCCCATTTCTCCCACACCCAGCACATCCGCATCCGTCTCCCGGGCGATCTGCGCCCCGGTGAGAATGGCCTGAAGGGCCTGAGCCCTGGTCATGGCGGGGCCATGGGCGATGTTTTGGGTGCCGTAGGCGATTTTTCTGTTCAGCACCTTGTTTTCACCGATCTGGGCATTGACCCCCATATCACAAACGGTGATGTCGCAGCCGAAATGGCGGCAAAGGGTCGAGGCACCGGTCTTATGCCGGGTCAGGTTCACGGTCTGGGACACGGTGACGCTCTGGGGTGCGCTGGACACCCCCTCCGCCACCACGCCATTGTCCGCCGCAAAGACCAGCAGGTGCTTTTTTTCCATCTTGTTGTGAACTTTTCCGGTGATCCCCGCCATCTGGATGGACAGTTCTTCCAGCCGGCCCAGAGAACCGGGGGGCTTGGCAAGCTGGGCCTGTCTGGCCCGGGCTGCATCCATGGCGGCAGCATCCAGCGGCTCGATCCGGGATATCAGTTGTTCCAGTTCCATATCATCCCTCCAACAGCCAGCGCACCGAGCTGCGGCTATCCATCAGCTCCAGGGTGAGGCTGGCATCCGGGCACAGCGCCTGCGCCCGCTCCAGAAATTCTCTCGCAGAAATGTTCCCCTGATCCAGGGGACTGTGGGTATCCCAGGATCCATCGTTATTGTGGATGTGGAAGTGGCTGAGATAGGGATAGAGCGTTTCCAGCCACTGCACCACCGGGATTTTCGAATAGGCATTCACATGACCGATGTCCAGGCACAGCCGCAGACGGGGATCTTCCACCTCACGGACAATATCCAGCATCAGCTCCGGCTTGGGCTCCAGCACATTTTCCAGCACGATCTGCACCCCGAGCTCCTGACGCAAAAATTCTTTCCAAAAGAGAACGGACTGCTCCACATACCATTGTTCATAGTAAATATAGGGATGATAACCCCCGTGGACCACCAACTTTTCCGCTCCATAGTTCCGGGCCAGCGCCGCCGCCTGTCGGTAGCGCTCCGCCGCCAAGGCTCTGGCCTTGGGGTCGATGGCGCAGGGGAACAGCTCGTTAAAGGGCGCATGGAGCACCGGAGCTGGGCAGCGCTCCAGCAGCTCCCGCACCGCCGCATCCGTCCGTGCAAATTCCTCGTCCATATTCCATGCGGTGCAAAACTGGGCCAGCTCCAGCCCCAGACCGTATTCCTGCGCCACATCCGCCCCATGGGGGTCAATGGTAGACAGGTACAGTTTTTCCTTGTTCATAGTCTTTTCCTTGCTTTCTGAAATCGATATTCCGTCCAGATCTCCAAACACAGCGGCATGAGGCACAGGGCCACATAGCCTGCATAAAATACATAAGACATCCCGGTGATCTTAGGAAACACCAGCCGGGGATCATACTGCATTTGCACTTGATCCAGAAGCAAACTCATCATGGTCAGCGTCAGGCAGAAAAACACGCCGATGACATAGGCCCGGTCCCGGTTGTCGAACCGGTAAATGGAAAAAGCCCGGCGGCCCCGGAGGAGGCTCCCCCGGCTACGCATAGAGTCCGACGCTGTTCCCAGCGCCTCGATCATCCACGACAGTAGCATAGAAAAAATACATATCGCATTTTTCATACGCCGCAGTACATTGCCCTGGGTTATTCCTCTGCCAATGCCCTGTCTGGCTCGCTGGATTTTTTTGGCTTCTCCCTTGATCCGTGGCACCAGCCGCAATAAAATCGCCAGAAACAACGAAAATCTCGGACTGGCCCTGCCAAATAAGTATACCACCTTATCGCTGGAAAACACGCTGTACACGCAGGAGAACCAGATCATCACCCCCGCCACGCACACGCCAACGACCAATCCGTAGACCAAACTTTCCAGCGTAATGCGGTTGCCGGTGAAGAATGTGCCCAAATTGGTCACACCGAAATGGTGGAATGTGGCATAGTGCAGGGCGTAAGCCGCTACAAAAAGCAACAACGAAGCAGAAAAGGCCGCACCTTTCCAGCCGTTTCGCCTGGTACAGTAGGCCACAGCGCTAAGGCAGGAAATAGCCAGAAAGATCGGGTGCTGAAACGTGACCGTGCCAAAGATCACCGCCGCAAAATAGATGAAATTGACTGCCGGATGGCACTTCTCAAATCCCATCTTCATCCTCCATCATGCCGTACTTCAACTTCACCCGGTCCAGCTTTTCAAGAAGCGGCTTACCAAACAGCAACATCACCAGTACCGTGCAAACAGCCTGGGAGATGTTCACTTTGAAGCCGGAAATAAACGCACCCATGACGGTGTAGAAATTGATGGTGGTCACCGCCAGGAAGATGTGGGAGCAGTCCAGCAGCGGGCCCACCCACAGCACCACCGCAAAGAAGCCAAATACCGCCATGGCCACAGGCCTCCGCGGCAGACGGCCCTTGGCAAAGCAAAAGCCCGCCAGCATTCCGCCGGCACCGTAGGCCATCATCTGCCAGGGGGTGTATGCCCCCTGACCATAGAAGAAGTTACTAGCAAAGGCGGCAATGGCTCCCACCATAAAACCCGTCTCCGGGCCAAAGGCAATGCCGGAGAGCATGATGATGGCGAAGATCGCCTTAAAATTGGGGATGGGAATGGCCACCCGGGCCACAATAGCCAGAGCGCACAACACCGCAATGACCACCAATTCCCGGACCTGAGGCTTGCGCCCCTCAAAGGCCATGAAGAACGGCACCATCAGCTCGATCACGATCAACGTGCCGATGAGATAATAGCTCTGGCCCTGCAAGCGTGTTCCCAGATATAAGGTCAGCGGGATCAGCAGAAAAAACACCAGTAGCATGGCAATGTTTGACTTTTTCATTTCATTTCCTCCCGGCAGGCATCGATCACATCCTCCGCCGTCACAGCGTTGGTCAGCACATGGCGGCTCATACGGTTTGCGGCAGTGGTATAGAAGCTATTGGATCCAAAGAACCGCTTTGGCGTGTCCGTGGTCAGCACCTGTCCATCAAAGAACATCGACACCAGATCCGCATATTTGGCGCAAAATTCCACATCATGGGAGACCATCACAATGGTCATACCCTGCGCTTGCAGTTGCTTCAAAACCGCTGCCAGTTTTTCCTTGAAGAAGCTGTCAATTCCCTTGGTGGGTTCATCCAGCAGCAGCAGTTTGGGTCCGGTGAGCAGCACCTTTGCCAGCGCCGCCCGCTGCTGTTCGCCGCCGGACAGATCATAAGGATGGCTATCCATCAAATGCACCACGTCGCAAATTTCCGCCGTTTTTTGGATCAGCGCCGCATCCTTCGTCATTTCTTCCAGTTCCTCCCGCACTGTTTTTTTCACAAACAGGCTCTTGGGGTCCTGGGGCAGCATGGCAACGCAGCTGCGGAACAATTC
>CAZGTR010000028.1:0-10824 GCA_964528715.1 uncultured Oscillospiraceae bacterium
CAGTTCGTACGGGACAACTGTTCTTGACCATCTGGCCGCCGACGGAGCCGGCTTCCCGGGAAGTCAGGTTGCCGTTATAGCCGTCCTTCAGGTTGACACCGACCTCGGAAGCGGCCTGCATCTTGAACTTGTCCATGGCCTCACGGGCCTCGGGAACATTGATCTGGTTGTTGCTCTTCATTGCTACTCTCTCCTTTTTTGTTTCTGGAAAGCAAAGATGCTTTCCAGATGGAGAGCTTCTTTGTTTCCGCAGTCATAGCTTTGCCGAAAATGGCCGGGTTATGACTGTTACATTTTGGAAGAGAAACGCAAAAATTGCAGACAAGATCAGATGGTTTTGAAAATGCCGAAGCCGTAGGGGGAGAGGTCGCAGGTGTCTGTGGTCTCGCCGGTCAGCAGATCCTGCATGGGTTTGCCCAGAGATACGGTGGCGCCGTGTTCGCCGGAATAATTTTCCACAAACACATAGGTGTGTTCGCCGTCGGTGCGGGCGTGAGCGGTGACGCCGTGGGGCAGGGGCGCTTCGCAGGAAACGGCGGAGGAAATGCCCAGTTCCCGGATCAGCTGACCCAGGATCTCGTCCTTGAGACTTCCGCTGTCCCGGCAGGCCTGATACAGGGCCCGGCCCTGTCCAAAACGGTGATCGGTGAGGGCAGGGGTGTTTACATAATATCCATCAGCGTAAGTAGCCAGGGCCTGGGCACCCCGCAGATGGACCGTTTCGCAATAGTCCACCAATTCGTGGGTCTTGCCGTTTAGGGTGGCGTGCTGCCGCTCGTGAGGATAGAGGGTGTCGATTTCCTCGGCGATGATGCCGAATACCTCGTTCAGGCCGTTTCCGGGGATACCACCCAGATAGCACAGGTCGTTTTCGTCCACGGTGCCCATCATGTAGGTGCCGTAGAGAGTGCCGCCGTTGCGGACATACTCCTTTAGATTTTTGACGGTCTCGCCGCTGGTCAGGTAGAGCATGGGTGCCACCACCAGACGGTATTTGGAAAGGTCGGCGGTGGGGGAGACAATGTCGCAGTCAATGCCCCACTCCCAGAAAGCGTTGTGGTAGGCGTAGCAGGTCTCGGTATATTTTTTGTTATCCTTGGCATAGCCCTGGGCATCGTCCAGCGCCCACATATTTTCCCAATCGTAGATGATCGCCACCTGGGACTGGGTCAGGGTACCGGCAATTTCATCAATCTGCTCCAGGATCTTGCCGGTGGTCTGGACGGAGCGGAATACCCGGGTATTCTCCGTGCCGTCGTGTCCGATCACGGCACCGTGGAATTTTTCGCAGGAGCCACGGCCCTTGCGCCATTGGAAATACTGGACGCTGTCGCTGCCATGGGCGATGGCTTGCAGGGAGGAGAGTACATCCATCCCCGGACGCTTGGGCTTATTGTAGGGTTTCCAGTTCACAAGGCTGGGGGTGCTTTCCATCAGCAGGAAGGGCTTGCCCTTCAGGGTGCGGTAGAGGTCGTGCCAGAAGGCGGTGCGCTGGGCGATGATGGCATCGTCCATGCTGTGCCACTCGGGGTAGGAGTCCCAGGAGGCAAAGTCGATCACATCTGCCACCTGGTGATAGTCCAGATCGTAGAATTCGTACATCATATTGATGGTCACGGGCAGATGAGGGGTCAACTCCCGGATGGGGGCGGTCTCATTGCGGATGAAATCCATGGTCTGCTGGGTGACGAACCGCCGCCAATCCAAATTCAGGCCGTGAACGCCGGTCTCCGTCCGGGGCGCGGGGGGATCGATCTGGTCGAAGCTGTCGTATGTATGGCTCCAGAAGGTGGTCCAATAGGCGTGGTTCAAAGCGCCAATATCGTTATGGAACTTTTTTCGCAGGAAATCCCGGAATGCCTGGGTACACAGGGGGCAGCGGCATTCGCCGCTGTACTCGTTGGAGATGTGCCAGGCGACCACGGTGGGGTCGTTGCCATAACGCTCAGCCAGGCGACGGTTCATTTCCCGGACCTTTTCCCGGTACACCGGGGAGGTGAAGCAATGGTTGTGTCGTCCGCCGAAGCCTGCACGGACACCGTCCGGGCCCACCCGGAGCACTTCCGGATATTTGTCTGCCATCCAATGGGGACGGGCACCGGAGGGGGTGGCCAAGATCACCTTGCCGCCGTTCTGACCGACCCGGTGGATGACTTCGTCCAGAAAAGAAAAGTCATATTCGCCCTCCCGGGGCTCCAGCATGGACCAGGAGAAAATGCCAACAGACATTTCGTTGCAGTGGGCCAGCTTCATCAGACGCATATCCTCGTCCCAGACGGACTTGTCGTCGATCCATTGCTCCGGGTTGTAGTCGGCACCGTGGAGGAAATGGGGGAAGTTATAACAGGGGTGTTTTTTGATGGTCATAAAATGCCCTCCCAAAAATGGTTTCTCTGGGGTCATGGTATCACAAACACCGGAACAAATCAACCGTTTTTCGGCAGGAATGACAAAGGAAAATGGGAATTGGTGGTTGCCATTGGGAAAAACACATGATATAATCCCTAGCAAGGAGGCGTTTTTGTGAAGCATAGGAAAATCAAGCACGGAATGTGCCTGCTGCTGACGGCAGCGCTGCTGGGCGGGAGTCTGGCGGGATGCGAAAAAGAACCGGAAAAGGTCACACCCAATGTCAGCTCTGATTCTCTGTATGTGAAAAAGGTGGAAAATATCCCGGAAGATTTCATCCTGGGCATGGACGCTTCCTGTGTTCCGGCGTTGGAAAACAGCGGGGTCAAGTATTATGACTACGACGGCACGGAAAAGGATGTTTACGAGATATTGAGCGCCAATGGTATCAATTATATCCGGGTCCGGGTATGGAACGATCCGTATGATGAGGCCGGAAACGGCTACGGCGGCGGCAACTGCGACATTGAAAATGCCATCGCCGTGGGCAAACGGGCCACGGCGAATGGAATGAAGCTGCTGGTGGACTTCCACTATTCGGATTTTTGGGCGGACCCCGGCAAGCAGATGACCCCCAAGGCCTGGAAGGGCATGACCATCGACCAAAAGAAGACGGCCCTGTATGAATACACCCGGGATTGTCTGCAAAAGCTGAAAGACGCCGGCGTGGATGTGGGCATGGTGCAGGTGGGCAACGAGACCAACGGCGCCCTCTGCGGTGAGTACAGCAGCAATCTGGGCGGCTGGCAGCGGATCTGCCGGCTGTTCAGCGCCGGTGCCAAGGCGGTGCGGGAAGTGTTGCCCCAGGCACAGGTGGCGGTGCATTTTGCCAACCCGGAAAATGTGGAGCAGTATGCCAGCTACGGCAAAAATCTGGAATATTATGGGGTAGACTACGATGTATTTGCATCTTCTTATTACCCCTACTGGCATGGGACACTGGAAAATCTGTCCAATGTGCTGTCAAACATCGCCACCACTTATGACAAGAAGGTGATGGTTGCGGAGACTTCCTACGCCTTTACGGCGCAGGACACGGACTTCAGCGGCAACACCATCGGTGATGGCTCTGCGGTGACGAAGGACTATCCCTATACCCAGCAGGGTCAGGCGAACCATGTGCGCAATGTCATCGATACGGTGGTCAACAAGACCACCAATGGCATTGGCGTGTTCTACTGGGAGGGTACCTGGATCAGCGTCGGCGGGGAAAACTGGGAGGAAAATTCCGCCCTGTGGGAGAAGTACGGCTCCGGCTGGGCTTCGTCCTATGCCGCAGGATATGACCCCAATGACGCCGGAAAGTATTATGGCGGCTGCGCTGTGGACAATCAGGCGTTTTTTGACGAAACGGGCCATGTCACCGAGGCGCTGAAAGTGTTCGCTCTGGTCAGAGATGGAAATACGGTGGAAAACAAGGCCGATGCCATCGAGGATGTGCATTTGATGTGCGATCTGGGCAGTGATATCCAGCTGCCTGCCACGGTCAATGCGGTAATGCTGGATAATTCCAAGCAGGAGCTGCCGGTGGAATGGGAAAATGCCGATCTGGAAGCCATGAAAAACGGCGGTGTGGCGGAATACATCATCAAAGGCACAGCCGGTGGAATGGAAGCGGTGTGCTATCTGTCTATGGTGCAGTACAACTATCTGGAAAACTGGAGCTTTGAGGATGGCGAGTCCGGCTGGACGGCGACGCAGCTGAAACAATTCGACCAGCTCTATGTGGAGGACAAGGAAACGGACTCCGTCACCGGCAGCAAGCACTACCATTTCTGGGGTTTGGGGGCAAATTCCGTGGAATTTACCCTGGAGCAGACCCTGGAGGGGCTGAAAACAGGGGAGTATCAGTTCGAGATCTCCATCATGGGCGGCGATTGCGGCGCAACGGAAATTTATGCCTATGTGAAGATCAACGGGCAGATCGTTGCGAAAGCAGATACCACGGTGACGGTGTACAATGAATGGCATACGGCGAAAGTTGCGGGCATCACCTGCCAGCCGGGGGATACCGTGACGGTGGGCCTGTATGTCCAATGCGCAAGCGCTGGCGCTTGGGGCAAGATCGACGATGCCAAACTGAATTTGATGGCACAGTAAGAAAGGAAGTTCAAGATGAAAAAGAAAATGTTCCGGTTCGGCGCCATGGCTCTGGCGGTGCTGATGCTGCTGGGTGTGGCAGGCTGCGCCGAAGAAACGAAAAGCACGGAGCCTTCGGAGGATGTGGTAATGGCAGATACTATTGATGACAATTACAGAACGTTTTACCAGATCTTTGTGGGTTCCTTCTCCGACGGCAACAACGACGGCATCGGCGATCTGCAAGGCGTGATCGATCGGTTCGACTACCTCAATGACGGCAATGTCAACTCCGAGACCAGTCTGGGTGTGCAGGGTATTTGGCTGTCGCCCATTTTCTCCTCTCCCAGCTATCACAAGTACGATGCCACGGACTACTATCAGATCGACTGGCGCTTCGGCACGGAGGATACCTTGAAAGAACTGGCGCAGCTGTGCGAGAGCCGCAATGTGAAGCTGATACTGGACCTGGTGCTGAACCACACCTCCAATCAGCACCCCTGGTTCCAGGCTTTCAAGCAGGCCCGGTTGACCGGCGACACGGAAAACGAGTATTATGACTATTACACCTGCGTTACGGACCAGGAAAAGGTGGGAGGCCGGACTTACCAGAGCCTTGGTGGTGGCTGGTTCTACGAGTGCAACTTCTCCGGAGATATGCCGGAGCTGAACTATGACAATGAGGAAGTCCGGCAGGCCATGCTGGATGTGGCAAAGTATTATCTGGATCTGGGCATCGACGGCTTCCGGTTTGACGCAGTGAAGTACATTTACTACGGCGACGCAGAAAAGTCTGTGGCATTTTTGGAATGGTACATGGACGAGCTGAAGAAGATCGACCCGGATATCTACTGCGTGGGCGAGTGCTGGTCCGGTGAGTCGGAGATCCTGGACTATTACAGCGCCATGAACTGCTTCAATTTCGCCATGAGCCAGGCGGAGGGCATGGCTGCTTCTGCTGCAAAGGGCAATTCCCTGTCCACCTTTACCAATTATGTGGCCCTGTACCAGAAGAAGGTGCAGCAGGCAAATCCTGACGGAATGCCCATTTCCTTCCTGTCCAACCACGATATGGACCGGATTGCCGGTGCCTTCGTCACGGAAAATAATATGCGCATGGCGGCAAACCTGTATCTGCTGTCCCCGGGTTCCCCGGTGATCTACTACGGCGAGGAGATCGGTATGCGTGGCTCCCGTGGCTCTGCCAATACCGATGCCAACCGGCGGCTGGCAATGCTGTGGGGCGACGATGACAATGTGAAGGATCCCACCGGCACCACCTATTCTTCGGATAAGCAGATCCAGACCACGGTGAGCAGCCAGTTGGCGGATGAAAACAGCCTGCTGCGCTATTACTGCAAGCTGCTGACTGTGCGCCACCGGTATCCCGCCATCGCCCGGGGCACTTACACCGCCGTGGGTACCAGCGAGAAAAATCTGGGCGGCTTCCTGGTGACTTATGAGGATGAGACCCTGGTGATCCTGCATAACAACTCCACCGGCGAGATCAGCTATGATCTTTCTGCCTGCACCGCCCTGAGCGGGGTCACGGTGGAGCAGCTGTGCGAGGCCATCGGTGTGGGCAGCGCCAAGCTGGAGGGCACAGTGCTGACCATTTCCGGCCAGACCAGCGTGATCCTGAAGTAAAAAGCTATGATAAAAGGCCTCGGCTCCTGCCGGGGCCTTTGCCATGGAAAGCTGCTTACATCCGGCGAAATTTTGGGGCATGGGAGAACGGTTGTTCAACGAGGACGCTAAATAAAGAAAAATGTGCTCCTTGAGAGAACAGAGTTTTGGGAAATTGAACAAACACAAATGTGCCGACTTGGTGAAAAAAACGAAAATCTCGAAATCAGCCAAGGAAGCACGTTTTGAAGCGAAAAAGACCTTTACAAGTTGCACAATTTGAGCTATAATACTTGAGCAACCGGTTGGGTAAAACGCTTTTGTGCGGAAAACTTTTCCGGTAATGTGACAAAAAAGACGTCTTTTTTGCCGTTCCTGCTGTGCAGGAACGATAAATATTGGCTTTATCGGCTTTTGCCGTTATAGCATATAACAAACCATTTCAGGAGGAAAACAAAATGAAGAGAATCTTTGCATTGCTGCTGGCTCTCGTCATGGTCCTGGGACTGGCTGCTTGTGCAGGCAACACCAACCCCACCGGCACTGACAACACCACCAGCACCGGTGGCAACACCAACGTTGATTACAACACTGCTCTGGCCGGTGATTACGGCAAGATCACCCTGTGGGTGTCTGAGAGCGAAGGTGTGCGGGAACAGTTCGAAAAACAGATCGCTGCTTTCCAGGAAAAGTACCCCAACATCAAGTTCACCGCTGAGATCAACGTGATCTCCGAGGCTGACGCCGCTTCTCAGGTCATCGCTGACGTGGCTTCCGCCCCCGACATCTACTGCTTCGCACAGGACCAGCTGACCCGCCTGGTGCAGTCCGCTGCTCTGTCCGCTCCCACCGGCACCTTGATCGACACCATCAAGGCTGAGAACAGCGCCGCTTCCGTCAGCGCTTCTTCCGTCGCCGGTACTCTGTACGCTTACCCCATGACCGCTGATAACGGTTACTACATGTACTATGACAAGTCCATCCTGTCCGACGAGGATGTGGAAGACCTGGCTACCATCGTTTCCAAGGTGGAAGCTTCCGGCAAGAAGATCCGCTACGCTCTGGAGAACGCATGGTACACCGCTTCCTTCTTCTACGCTGTTGGCTGCTCCTCCACCTGGAGCATGGACAACGAAGGCAAGTGGACTGGCGTTGAGGACGACTTCAACTCCGACAAGGGCCTGATCGCCATGAAGGGTATGCAGATCCTGACTGGTTCCACTGCTTACGACTCCGACGCTGACATCTTCACCGATGCTGCTGTTATCGTTACCGGTACCTGGAACGCTTCCGCTGCCGCTGCTCACTTTGGCGACAACCTGGGCGCTACCGACCTGCCCTCCTTCACCGTGGACGGCAACTCCTATCACCTGGCTTCCTACTTCGGCTGCAAGCTGATGGGTGTCAAGCCTCAGTCTGATGTCAACAAGCAGAACGTTCTGCACCTGCTGGCTCAGTACCTGACCAACGAAGAGAACCAGCTGGCTCGCTTCAACTCCTTCGGCTGGGGCCCCTCCAACCTGAAGGCTCAGGAGGACAACGCTGTTAAGAGCGACGTCTCCCTGCTGGCTCTGACCAAGCAGAACGAGCACGCTGTTACCCAGGGCAACATCAACGGCTCCTGGTGGGATATCGCAAAGCTGCTGGGCGCTGACGCTAAGGCTGCTACCAGCGATGCCGACCTGAAGCAGGCTCTGAAGGAGTACGAGGATGCCATCAAGGCTGTGCTGACCAAGTCCGACGCCGAGCTGAAGGCTTGGGGCGTCATCGGCAGCATCTGCGGCACCAACTGGGATACCGACTTCAAGATGGCCGATCAGGGCGACGGCAGCTACCTGTCCGATGTTCTGGAGCTGGAAGCTGGCAACGAGTTCAAGGTTCGCCAGGGCGGTTCCTGGGATGTCAACTACGGTGCTGACGGCGTTGCCGGCGGTGACAACATTGTTGTCGAGGCTGACGGCAAGTATCAGGTCAAGCTGACCATCGACGGCGACAATGTTTCCGTTGAACTGATCGCTGCTGAGTAATCAAATAGGAACGAAGGACTGGGGAGCTCCGGCTCCCCGGCCCCTTCGCGCAAAGGCATTGTTAGCTGGCATGCAAGGATAATTAACCGCTTGTGTGAGGTGAACAATGCCTTTTCTAAATTATCCAAGAGGAGGTAGCGTATAAACTGCGGTTTATATCGATTCGCTTATGAAGAAGCTTTCTGATCTCGAATATTTGAAGCTCAGCAAACTCCAGCGGCTTTGGTATAATATTCTGATGTTCCTGTACGCCATCCCCGGCTGGTTCGTAAAGTTAGGCAAGGGAATCGTGAATTTCTTTGTCAAGTGCGCCACCGGCATCAAGGATGGGATCCTGGATATTGGACATACATTCTCCAAGGGCAACTGGGCAGTGAAGCTGTCGTTCCTGGTCTTTGGTATGGGCAACCTGTACTATGGGCAGGTAATGCGCGGCCTGTTTTTCCTTCTGTTTGAAGTGGTCTTTTTGACCTATATGTTCCTGCCCAGCGGCGGTATTTACTGGCTGCAAAAGGGCAACTGGTTCCAGTACAACGGAACCGTCGGCACCAATCAGGGCCACATGGAGACTGTTCCCGTGGACCCGGATCTGGAAGCCATCCTCGGACCCGGCGCCACCACAGAAGTGTGGGTCAGCGGCGACGACTCCGTGAAGGTCATGCTCTATGGCCTGCTGACCATCGTTTTCATCATTGCGTTTATCTGGACCTGGCGGATGCAGGTGAAGCAGTGCCGGATCTGCATGGACATCACTGCCAGCGGCAAGAAGGTCAAGAGCGGCAAGCAGGACCTGCGCTCTCTGGTGGACGATGAGTTCCACAAGACCCTGCTGGCGCTGCCCACTGCCGGCATCATGTTCTTTACGGTGCTGCCCATTATTTACATGGTCATCATCGCTTTTACCAACTACGACTTTAACCACAATGGCCACGCCAACCTTTTTAGCTGGGTGGGCCTGGACAATTTTAATCAGCTGTTCAACTTTGAAAAGGGCGGCCTGGGCCTGGCCTTTGGTGAGATCCTGGGCTGGACGCTGATCTGGGCATTCTTCGCCACCTTCTCCAACTACTTCCTGGGTATGCTGGTGGCTATCATGATCAACAAGAAGGGCATCCGGCTGAAAAAGTTCTGGAGAACCGTGCTGGTCATGACCATCGCCATCCCGCAGTTCGTGTCGCTGCTGTATGTGTCCAAGCTGTTTGACTCCTCCGGCATCATCGGCAAGGCTGTGGGCAGCATCCCCTCTGTGGCGCAATGGCTGGTCGCCAACAACTACAAGTCCCTGTGGGACAGCCCGACGCTGTCCAAAATCCTGGTCATTGTTATCAACGTCTGGATCGGTATTCCCCACATCATGCTGATGGCTACCGGTATTCTGATGAACATTCCCGACGACCTGTACGAGTCGTCCAAGATCGACGGCGCCACCGGCTTCCAGCAGTATAAGCGGATCACCCTGCCTTATATGCTGTTCGTTACCGGCCCGTACCTGCTGACCAGCTTCGTTGGCAACCTGAACAACTTCAACGTGATCTACCTGCTTTCCGGCGGCGGCCCTGCCAATACGGACATCGGCATCGTCGGCGGCGCAACGGTGGGCCATACGGACCTGCTGATCACATTCCTGTACAAGATGACGGTGGATTCTGCGGAGCAGAAGTACTATCAGGCATCTATCATCGGTATTCTGGTGTTCGTTGTGGTGGCTATCCTGTCTCTGGTGGTCTACAACATCATCCCGTCTACCAAGAATGAGGAGGACTTTAAGTAATGAAAACAACGAACGAACTTAAAAATGCTCCTCGCCGCAGCATGGGCATGGCGGCAAGCCGCCGCATTGGCAACCTCTTTATTTACATCCTGCTGGTCGTTATGACCGTGGTTTGGCTGTTCCCCTTCTTTGGAATCGTGTTTGAGTCCTTCAAGGTGGATGTCACCTGGATGGATGGCAAGCTGTTTCCGGGCGAGTGGGGCTTCGATAACTACATCCGACTGTTTACCAAAACCGACTTCCTGAAATGGTTCGGCAACACCGCACTGATGGGCGTTTGCACCGCACTGTTCCAGACCTTCTTCGTGCTGTCCATGAGCTATGCGCTGTCCCGGCTGCGGTTCAAGGGCAGAAAGCTGCTGATGAACTTCATGCTGGTTCTGGGTATGTTCCCCGGCTTTTTGACCTTGATCCTGATCTACAAGATCTTCGCTGATGCGGGCCTGACCATGAACAAGGCCCCCATCGGTCTGGTCATCGTCTACTGCGCCTCCTCCGGTATGGGTTACTACGTTTCCAAGGGCTTCTTTGATACCATCCCCAAGTCCCTGGACGAAGCGGCCCGTGTGGACGGCGCTACCCGCTTCCAGGTGTTCTACAAGGTGATCATGCCCTTGTCCGGCTCCATCATCATCTATACCATCCTGATGGGCTTCATGGCTCCCTGGGGCGACTTTATGATGGCAAAGTACATCGCACACGGCAGAAGCGAAGGCATGAACGTGGCGGTTGGTATGTATCAGTGGCTGAATAAGACCTCGCTGAACAGCAACTACACCATGTTCTGTGCGGCTGGCGTGGTGGTGGCAGTACCTGTTACCATTTTGTTCCTGCTGCTCCAGAAATACTATGTCGAGGGCGTCACCGGCGGCGCAGTGAAAGGATAAGAGGAGAATATTATGGCTAGTGTTA
>CAZGTR010000029.1:0-10820 GCA_964528715.1 uncultured Oscillospiraceae bacterium
AAGTCCTTACAGAGAACACCGCCAAGCCCGCTGTCCCCTTTGGTGGAAAATACCGTATCATTGACTTTCCCCTGAGCAACTGTGTCAACTCCGGCATTGATACCGTGGGCATTCTGACCCAGTATCAGCCTCTGGAGCTGAACGAATACATCGGCAACGGCCAGCCCTGGGGTCTGAACAAGACCCACTCCTGCGCCCAGGTCCTGCCCCCCTACGAGCGCCACGACAAAAAGAGCGGCTGGTACAAGGGCACCGCCAACGCCATCTATCAGAACATCGACTTCATCGACCGGTATCAACCGGACTATGTGGTGATCCTCTCCGGTGACCACATTTACAAAATGGACTACGCCGCCATGGTCGCCTATCACGAGGCACACCAGGCCTCCTGCACCATCGCCGTGCGCAATGTCCCCCTGAAGGAAGCCTCCCGTTTTGGCATTCTCAACACCAACCCAGACAATTCCATCTACGAGTTCGAAGAAAAGCCCAAGGTCCCCAAGTCCACCAACGCCTCCATGGGCATTTATGTGTTCAACTGGGATGTGCTGCGTCAAGCACTGATCAGTGACGAAGAAGACGAAACTTCTTCCAACGACTTCGGCAAGAACATCATCCCCGGCCTGCTGGCCCAGGGACACAAAATGATGGCCTACAATTTCGACGGCTACTGGAAGGATGTGGGCACCATCGACTCTTTGTGGGAAGCCAATATGGAGCTGCTGGGCAAGGATCCGGAGTTCAACATCCGGGGCGACGAGCGCAGCAAGATCTACGCCCGGAACAACGCCCTGCCATCTTCCTACATTGATGAACAGGCCCAGACCGTCAACTGCTTCATCGCAGAGGGCTCCGAGATCTACGGCACCGTCCGCCACTCCATCATCTCCATCGGCTGTACCGTGGGTGAGGGCGCTCTGGTGGAAGACTCCGTGGTGATGCCCGGCGTGACCATCGAACCCGGTGCCATCGTGCGCCATGCCATTTTGGGTGAGAACAGCCGAGTCGGCCGCAACGCCGTGGTCGGCGGTGCCTACGGGCCCAAGGATAAGAAGAAGATCAGCGTCACCAGCAAGGGCGCTGTGGTAGAAGCGGGCACCGTGCTGCTGCCCGGCGAGATGCGCTAAGGAGGACCGTACCATGAATGTAATGGGTATTATTTTCGCCAACGATGCCACTCTGGGTGCCCTGACCAACAAACGCACCATGGCATCCCTGCCTTTCGGCGGTCGTTACCGCCAGGTGGACTTCCACCTGAGCAACATGGCTGCCTCCGGCATCCGCCACATCGGCATCATCTCCCGGCAGAACTACCAGTCCCTGATGAACCACATCGGCTCCGGCGAAGAATGGGGCCTGGAGCTGGAAGAGGGCGGATTGGAATTTTTGACTCCCTACGCCATGAGCTCCAAGGACTCCTACCGGGGCAAGCTGGAGTCGCTGCACTCCGCCATGGATTTCCTGAACCACGGCCCGGAGGATGAGTATGTCATCACCTCCGATTCCGCCATCATCAGCAACATCGACCTGAAAGAGGTACTGCGTTCCCACATTGCCAGCGGCAAGGATGTGACCGTGGTCACCAAGGCCGGCATCGCCAATGGTGTCAAGCAGCTGGACCTTGCGCTGAAGCTGGACGACAAGGGTCAGATCAAGGACATCGCTGTGGACTATGTAGCCCCTGCCGATTATCTGGCCTCCATGGATATTTTCGTCATGTCCAAGAAATACCTCCGGGACACCGTCCGGGAATTCATCGCCCGGAACCTGTTCCACATGGACCGGGATCTGATCCTAGGCCAGTGGCAAGCTCACAATCTGACCCTCAATGTCTACCAGTTTGATGGCGTTGCCCTGTACAATGAGTCCATGGAGGAGTATTACCACAATAGCCTCGCCACCATTGACCCCGCCGTGCGCCACGATATTTTCGGCGGCAACCACAGCGTGTATACCCGGGTCCGGGACCGTGTCCCCACCTATTACGGCGAGAACTGCCAGATCAGCAACTCCATTCTGGCGGACGGCTGCTTTGTAGAGGGCACCGTTGAAAATTCCGTCCTGTTCCGGCAGGTCACAGTGGGCGAGGGTGCCCATCTGGAGAGCTGCGTGGTGATGAACGACGCCGTCATCGGTGAGGGTGCTGAGCTGAAGTGCGTCATTTTGGACATGGATGTGGTGGTCCGGCCTGGTGCCAAGCTCTATGGCACCCCCAACAACCCCGTGATCGTCAGAAAGGGTGAGACCGTATGAAAATTGCCATTGTGGCCTCCGAGGGTGCGCCCTATGTCAAATCCGGCGGTCTAGGAGATGTGATGGAGGCGCTGCCTGCTGCCCTTGCCCGGATCCCCGGCAATGAGGTATCCCTGTTTCTCCCTTACTACAAGAAAATCAAAGAAAATCCCCTGTTCCAGACGGAACTGGTGGTCCACTACGATGTGAGCCTTGGCTGGCGGCGGCAGTATGCCGGTCTCATGCGGCTGAAAAACCGCTACGACGGGGTCACCGTCTACTTCATCGACAGCGAATACTATTTTGGCGGTCGTGACGCCGCCATCTACGGTCACGGCGACGATGCCGAGCGCTTTGCCTTCTTCTCCAAGGCCGTGCTGGACGGTATGGCCATCACGGACAACATCCCCGATGTGCTGCAATGCAACGACTGGCAGACCGCTCTGGTCCCCGTGTGCCTGAAGGCCCAGTACCGCCACAAATTCCCCCACACCCGCACCATGTTCACCATCCACAATGTGGAGTATCAGGGTTGGGCTCCAGGCAATTTCTTCGACGATGTGCTGGCACTCCCCTGGGAATACCGGGGCTGTCTGGATATGCACGGCCAGGTGAATGTGATGAAAGGTGCCATTGAGCTATCTGACATGGTCACCACGGTTTCCGAGACCTATTCCCGGGAGCTGATGTACCCCTACTATGCCCACGGTCTGGACGGCGTTCTGTCCAACGCCGCCTGGAAGCTCACCGGCATCACCAATGGCATCGATGTGGGCACCTTCGACCCGGAGACCGACCCGAACCTGCCTGCCCATTACAATGCGGACACCTTCGTCCAGGGCAAGGCCCGGTGCAAGACCGCCCTGCAAATGGAAGTGGGCCTGCCGGTCAAGCCCGATGTGCCGCTGCTGGTGATGGTCACACGCCTGGCAGGCCACAAGGGTCTGGATCTGCTGTGCTACATCGCCCGCCGGCTCCTGTGGGAAGAAAACTGCCAGATTTTGATCCTGGGCACTGGTGAACCCCAGTTTGAGCAGTTTTTCCGGGATCTGGCCAGGGAATTTCCCGACCAGGTGGCCGCCAAGATCACCTTCGACCTGGGTCTTGCCGCCCGAATTTACGCCGGTGGCGACATCTACCTGATGCCCTCCCGGTCCGAGCCCTGCGGCCTGAGCCAGATGAACGCCATGCGCTATGGCACCGTGCCTGTGGTCCACGCCACCGGCGGCCTGCGGGACACCGTGCCCCCCGCCGATGAAAACGGCGCAGGTGGTCTAGGCTTCACCTTCCAGAGCTACAACGGCGACGATTTTCTGGCTTCGCTGAAGCGTTGCCTGCACCTGTACAACCACGACCGGGACGGCTTCCGTGGCCTACAATACCGGGAAATGTGCCAGGATCTTAGCTGGAACATCCCCGCCCAGCGGTATATGGAGCTGTTCCAGCGGATGTGTAGCTGGTAACGCTCCCTTGGCTTTCAGCAGGAGAGGCCCCGGCCTCTTCTGCTTTTTCCTGTTTTGTAGGCAAAAAACGCAAATGCAACCACCGGTTGCGGAATTTCCAAGCCTCATCGCTGTACGAATGCCTTCCTTTCTGCTATGATGAGGCCACCGAAATAGCAAAAAGGAGCGATAAACCATGACATTAGGTGAAAACATTCAGCAGTTACGCAAGCGCCACGGCTTGAGTCAGGACGCACTGGCAGAGCGTTTGGATGTCTCCCGGCAGGCCGTGAGCAAATGGGAGCGGGACGAAGCCGTGCCGGAGCTGGACAAGCTGGTTTCCCTCAGCCAGGCATTTGGGATCACGCTGGATGAACTGGTCACAGGGCAGCACCCGGAGCCCCAAACAGAACCCCCACAGCCCCAGCTGACCTATGTGGTACAGCAAAAAAACTGGGAGACTCGGAAAATAGTAGCGGTGATCCTTTTGACCCTCGGACTGCTGTGCCTTGTCCTCGGCATTTTGTTTAGTGACTACGATCTCAATGAGATCATCTACCTGTGTCCCATTTTTCTTTCTTACAGTCTGGTCTGTTTCCTCGCAAAAAAGCACCCCGCTCTGGCCTGCGGATGGGTAACGACCGCTTTTTTATCCCTGTCCACAATGGCGTACGCTCCCATCTGGTTCGGCCTGTTCAGCGTGGGCAGTATCATGCAGATCCTCTTTTATGTCATGCTCCTCTCCATGTGCATCGCCACATGGAGGACTCTGCGCAGAAAATAAAAACCGCCGGGTGCGCCGTAAAAATAGCGCACCCGGTTGCTTTTTGCCCTTTTCTTTTGGCAACATTTGGTGTATAATATCAATATACCAAATACGACCCATTCAGGAGTTATTATGCGTATCTTATTTGACAGTAAGGATCTTCAGTACAAAGATCCCTTCGGCACCCTCGTTCTCGGGCAGGAGTGTACCCTGCGCATCCATATCCCCGCCGCTGTCCAGACCACCCGGGTGGAGTGTATCCTCTGCCATCCCGACGGTAGTCTGGCACTTTCTGTGTCCATGGGATTTCAGTTCAAAAAGGGTGCCTACGAGATCTTCAACGGCAAATTCTCTCTGGAACAGCCCGGTCTGTTCTTTTACCATTTCGTCATCACCACCCGCACCGGCAGCTTCCGTCTGTTCAAGTACGGCAGTTCCGACACCAATATGGAGGCGGGTGACTGCTGGCAACTCAGCTGCGTGCCCGAAGATTTTCACACCCCGGACTGGTCCAAGGGTGCCACCATCTACCAGATCTTCCCGGACCGGTTTTACAAATCCGGCAAATGCGACCTGACCGGAAAGCTGGAACCTTACACCGTCCACGACCGGTGGGACGAGGAAGTCCATTGGCAGCCGGACGAACACGGTGACATTCTCAACAACGATTTCTTCGGCGGCAATTTCCGGGGCATCACCGAGAAAATGGACTACATCGCCTCCCTGGGCACCACCGTCCTCTATCTGAACCCCATCAGCAAGAGCTTTTCCAGCCACCGCTACGACACCGGCGACTACAAGACCCCCGACCCCATGCTGGGCACCATGGCAGACTTCACCACCCTGTGCGATGCCGCCCACCAGCGGGGTATCAAGGTGATCTTGGACGGCGTGTACTCCCACACCGGCTCTGACAGCCTGTATTTTGACAAAAAGCGCACCTTTGGGGGCAACGGTGCCTACTGCACCCAGTCCTCCCCCTATTACAGCTGGTATCAGTTCCACCAGTGGCCCAACTCCTACAATTCCTGGTGGAATTTCGACACCCTCCCCACGGTGAACAAGCTGGATCCCTCCTTTTTGGAGTACATCATCACGGGAGAAGATTCCGTCATCGCCCATTGGCTGAAGGCCGGCTGCGACGGCTTCCGGCTGGATGTGGCCGACGAGCTGCCCAACGAATTTCTGGTGCTGCTGAAAAAGCGCCTTCGGGAGCTTCGCCCCGATGCCCTGCTCATGGGCGAAGTGTGGGAAGATGCCTCCAACAAAATGGCCTGGGGCAGCCACCGGCGCTATTTTGTGGACGGCGAGCTGGACAGCGTGATGAACTATCCCTTCCGCACCGCCATTTTGAATTTCCTCCGGGACCGGGACGACGGCTCCGGACTGAAAAACACCGTCATGACCATTGCAGAGAACTACCCGCCGGAAGTGCTGCTGAGCAACATGAATCTGCTGAGCACCCACGACAGCGTGCGCATCCTCACCGCTCTGGTGGACGATTTTGACGGCAGCCGGGAGGAAAAGGCCAGCCGCCACCTGTCATTGCACCAGTACACCAAGGCCGCCGAGCGGCTTCTGATGGCCTCTTTCCTTCAGTACACCCTCCCGGGCAGCCCCAGCGTGTATTACGCCGACGAAGCGGGCATGGAGGGCTACAACGACCCGTTCAACCGCCGTCCCTACCCCTGGGGTCGGGAGGACCGGGAACTGCTGACCCACTTCCAGCAGCTGGGCCAGCTGCGCAAAGAACAGGAAGCCCTTCGGCTGGGCGACATCCGCTTTTTCCAGGCAGGAGACCGGAAGATCGGCTTCTCCCGGACTTACAACGGCAAGACCCTGCGCATTTATCTCAACCGTAGCTACGACCATTGGGACATCCCTTCCGGCCAGGTCCTGCTGGGCCATAACCTGCGCACCGTGGCCCCCAGCTGGATCAGCCTATCCTCCATGGGCTTCTGCATCACGGAGGAACGATAATGGAACGGGAAGAATTTTTAAGCGGCTATTGCCGCTGTATGGACAATAGCCGCATGGTCGCTGTCGTGTTGGAAGATGGTGAATTGACCGAGGCCGACTGTCTATACGGCAACTGCCCCCATGAGCAGGAATGCCAGATCGCCCGAAAAATTCGGGATCTGGTCCAGGTCTCTCATCCCTGACCCCCTTTTCCTATTTTCCGGTTTTGATGTGCACCACCTGGCACGCCCCTGCATGATAATATGAGGGTAACAGTATTTTCTCCTGCCCCGCTACCAGCTCTGCACGGACAGAAAAGCTGACACCGCCCAAAAAGCAACCTCGGTTTGCGTCATAGCGCTTATACCGCAGGCAAAGTTCTTCTATGGTCCAGGCAGTCAGATTGCCCACCACCAGTGTGTCATCCCTCCCCACCCAGCGCACCTGCTCCGGGGCCAGATCGTAAACACACCAGCGGATACCCAAAAATGTAGCCGCCGTCACATCGCCACAAAGGACCTTCCCCTCTTTTTCCAGCACCAGGCATTTCTCTCCCGGCGGCAGATCATACAGGAAAAAGTGCAGCTGCCGGGAGCCGCATTCCAACCGGATCGCCGCATATTCGATCATCCGCCTGCCCGGATTGGAGATCAGGATCGCCGCTACATTTTCCACCGTTTCCGGCGTTCCGTTTTCCCAGTATTCCCCGGAATATTGGAAAACTTCCTCCACCACCAGACCGCCTTCCGCCAATATCAGCGGCAGTGCCAGGCTCTGACTTTCCATGCTGGTTGCTGTGACCATCTGGGGTGTCGCCTGCCCTCCACAGCCTGCCAGCAAAACCGCTGCCAGCAGGATCGGCACGATCCATTTTTCCAAGTCGTCGCCCCCTTTCGTGTCATAAGGGCATTATAAGAAAAGGGCCATGGCCCTTTCAAGGGAAACACCGGCTTTTTTGCCGCCGGAAGCCAGAAAATCCTCGGCAAAAACTTCCTATTTCCGTGGTTTTTAATAGTAAAAGGTCGTGGATCATCTCCGATCCACGACCTCATTTTATAGCCGAACCATTTTCCGGCACAATTTATGATTTTCCTCGTCCGACGCACTATTTCACCCGGAACGATAGCACCGTTTCCTTGGGATTCAGCGTCGTTTTTTCCGGATGGTAACGCAAACACACCTGATTCCACAATACCCTTGCAGCAGTATTGGCTTCGTTGTATTTTACTTCCCATCGACCCTTATTTCCGTCAAAGATCATCCGCACCGCTTCTGTTGCGATGTGTTTTTTACGGTATGCAGGAAAAATCGTAAATTCTGCCAGTACATAGTCCGGCGTTTCCCCGATATATGAATACGGATTGATCATCGCAAATCCCGCCAATGAATGATCCACATAAATAAACAGTGCTTTCCTTGCTTGCTCCGTAAAATATGCATCGAAATATCCGTAGTGATAATTTCCCTCGGCATCCATCTCATTATCGTAGTAATTTGTCATCTCATACAGATATTTCTGATGGATATTCCAAAGAAGCTTTCTGTCTTCAGGCTTCACTGTTACCAATTCGATCATCACGATCACCTCACACTTTTTGCATTTTGCAGAGGATCCTTACTCCATGACGTGTTCCAATCCCATTTTCAAAATGGTGCGCACATGGTCATCCGCCAGAGAATAGAGAATATTTTTCCCCTCTCGGCGGAATTTGATCAGATGGATCTGCTTCAACAGTCGCAGCTGGTGAGAAATGGCGCTTTGGGTCATTTCCAGCCGCTCTGCGATGTCCCCCACGCACAGTTCTTCATTCAGCAGCAGTGCCAGGATCCGCACCCGGGTGCTGTCTCCAAAGGCCTTGAAAAGCTCTGCGATCTGTTCCAGAGTCTGCTTATCCGGCATGGTCTGCATTCCACATTCCTCCTTTGTCCGAAACATCCAGGGGGTTATCCAAAATGGAAAGTCCCCACTCCCGCAGCACCTGTTTGGCTTCCTCCATGCTCCAGTTTCGCAGGTGATCCGGGCTGTGAGCATCCACGCCCACCACGGCAATGCAGTTTTCCTCCGCTGCGATCTCCCAGAACCTGCGGCACGGATAGCCTAAGCGGTCTGGGCCGGAGCCCTTGGACACGCCCATGAGGTTATATTCCAGCGGCATATTCAGCCGCTTTGCAGCTTTACACAGCTCCCGGGAGACCTGCGCCGCATCCCGGTCGAACACCGGGTAACTGCGAAACATCAGATCCGGGTGGGCCAGATACAGGTACAGTCCCGTCTCCATGCCCTTCACCGCCGTCTCCAGATAGTGCCACAGCAGATCCGGGGTGCGGATAAAGCCGAAGAAGTCCTCATGCTCCTTATCGCCGTGGTTGCCCAGGAGCAGATAGTCCATTTTCTCCTTCAGCTGGGCCAGATACGGGAAGCACCGCTCCACCGCCTCGCACTCCAGACCCATAACGATCTTGATCTGGTCTTTGTACTTTTCTTTCAGACTGGTAACAGACTGGATGTAGCCCTCCAACTCCTCCATGCGCATTTTGTCGCAATTGTAGAAATCCGTATCGTAGGGCAGCGGGGTGTGGTCCGCAAAACCCAGAATATCATAGCCCGCCTCGATGGCCGCCAGCACATATTCTTCGTCCGCACCCACCGCATGGTTGCACCGGGTGGTGTGGGTATGCAAATTCACCTTCATGGTCAATTCTTCCTTTATTCTGTACTTATTCATGATTATAGCATATTTTTTTCCGTTTGCCTAGTCGAAATTCTGCCCAGTCTGCACTTCCCCGTGGATTTGGCATAAACTGTCCTGTAAGCATTTTGCTTCTTCCTATTTTCGTTTGGGAGGTATCTATATGGCTGAACAATGCCAGAACACCCTGCGCTGCGATCCCAAGGATCTGCAACAGGCCATGTCCATCCATACACGAAAGATCACCGACAGCTGCCGGGACAAGGATTGCATCGAGGATCTGCGGGTGTATCTGACCCAAAGCTCCCAGGCCCTGCTGGACACCGCCACCGGTGCCCGGGTCCGCAGCGCCGAGCTGCTTTATACCTACATCGATGTAGAGCCGGTGGCCTTTGACCGCAATCACTACTGCATCGATGTCACCTTCTACTACCGCATTCTGGCAGATGCCACCATCGGGCCCAGCCGCCCGGCGGCCCTGTATGGCCTTGCCATGTTCACCAAGCGGGCGGTCCTCTGCGGCGAGGACGGCAAGGCCCACATCTACCGCTCCGACACCCGGCTTCTGGAGCCGGACGGCCCCAGCCGTCTGTATGCCAACCGGCCCACCGCCGTGGTAGAGGTGCTGGACCCCATGGTGCTTTCCTCCAAGGTCAAGGATGTCTGCGACTGCCAATGCCGGGAGGACACCCCCATGCAGCTGCCCGCCCCCATCACCGGGATGTTCGACGACGAGCTGGTACTGGCAGGAGAACGCCGGCGGCTGTATGTGACATTGGGGCAATTTTCCATCATCCGGCTGGAGCGGGACGCCCAGCTGATCGTGCCGGTGCTGGACTACGCCATTCCCACCAAGGAATGCTGTGACGCACCGGGCTGTGCGGAAGATCCCTGCGAGATGTTCTCCCGGATCCCCTTCCCCGCCACCCAATTTGCACCCACGGGCTGTGATCAGGAAAACGGCAACAACGCCCCCTGCTGTCCCTATCGGACCACCTAAAAAACGCCGCCGGAGGAAATCTCCTCCGGCGGTTCGCATTTCTCGTTCCCGTTTACTGTTTTATTTCATCAGCTTACACACCAGCGCGGTATAGGCGCCGGGGTCTTCCAGAGGCAGGTCTGCCAGCAGCTTTGCCTGTGCACACAGCAGCTTTGCATAGTCCTTGGCCTTTTCCACATCCTCCACAACGGCGGCACGCATGACCTGCACCGCCTCATGTTCCGGGTTCAGCTCCAGAATGCGACCAGAAGCGAAGGCAAACTCCGGGTTCACCCGCTTCATATACTTCTCCATCTCGAAGCTCATGCCGGAGTCCGGAGTCATGGCGACCGGCGCATCGCCCAGATCTGCGCAGAGCCGGACCTTTTTCACTTCTCCGGACAACGTCTCCTGGACGAAGGTCAGGAAGCCCTTCCACTCTTCGGACTTGCTCTCCAGCTCCTTCTTCTCCTCCTCGGTCTGCAATTCCAGGTCCTCGGTGGAGATGTTGCAGAACTTCTTCTCCTGATAGGTCATCAGAGTCTGGGGCACGAACTCGTCCACATCCTCCGTGAACAGCAACACATCGTAGCCCTTCTTCTCCAGCGCCTTCACCTGGGGCAGCTGGGCCAGGCGGTCCTTGTTTTCACCGGGGGCAAAATAGATCTTCTCCTGACCCTCCGCCATGGCATCCACATATTCCTTGAGGGTGATGAGCTTGCCCTGCTTGTGGGAGTAGAACAGCAGCAGAT
>CAZGTR010000030.1:0-10688 GCA_964528715.1 uncultured Oscillospiraceae bacterium
AAAAAAAGAGAGTAGCTTATGCTACTCTCTTTTTTGCCGTACGGGAATCGAAAGGGGAGCGAACCGAGCGCCGCCGGGGGCGGAAGAAGCGAGGTGAGCGAGGGGCAGCGGTCGGCAAGAAACGAGCCTGCTTTGTCGGGCGAAGTTTCTGCCGGGCACCGCAACAGGGGGAACCGCCGTGGGAGATTCCCATGGGGCGAAAGCCCCATCATGGATAATGGCAGAGGTTCAAGTCCCTAACACAAATGACGAAAAATATTTTTTTGCGTACGGGAATCGAAAGGAATCCAAAATCACAGTAGGAACATGATCCCTGCCTTGCAAAAAAGCAGAAAAATACACGCTTTGGCGCAGATCGCCGTGTGTTCAATAGTTCGGCAGATCAGTGCCATTGCTTTGTTGCACAGATATCCCATAATGCTGACTACAAACTGCATATTGAGAGGTAGTTTTATGCCTAACAAAAAGAATTATTAGGTGCATAAAGCGATTGAGCCTAAGTCATTGTCCGAGTGGGGTGGCTTAGGCTCTTTTGTTGCATGACATTTATTCATTGAAAAACAGCAGGGAGAACCAGGTGACGATATTATCACCGTACTGGAATTCCAGACCGCATTCTTCCAGCGTGGGGATGATGTTAATGCCCTGGCTTTCCACACAGGGGTGCATTTTATCCGGGAAGCGGCAGGATTGTCCGTCCAAAATGGCACACCGGGGGCAGACGGCGCAGGCTTCGGTGGATAGAATATAGGGCTCGACACCTTGAGAACGGAGCAGCTGGGCGACGTGATCGGTGATGGCCTCGTGATCTGCTCGGGTATCCAGGGTGGCTTGCAGGTCTGCGATGTCTGCTACTTCTGTGATGGTGGAGATCATCAGGCAGTTACGGTAGCTCAGACACTTTTTTTGGCAGCATTCCACGCTGCCCACCCCCGGGGGACAGGCCCAGGATTTTCCATACATGGTGCATTCGTGCTCGCAGATCCAGCGCACCCGCTGGGAGAATTCCAGCTTTGCCGGGTCGATATAGTCGTAAAAATACAGGGGCAGGTCCTGTAATTGCTCCAAAAATGCCTGTTTGTCCATGAATGGGGTACCTCCGGTGTCATTTCGGCTTTTGTTGAAGCAATTGTACCATACTTCCTTTGAAAATTCTACTGTGAATGAGGGAAAAGGATTTTTTATAAGCAGGAATGGGAAAAATACATCTTCTGGTTGCAAAAAAGAGAAAAAAGGGATATGATATACTTGATAAAATATTGGGAGGAAGTGCCCTATGTACTATCAGGAAGCAAAGGAAGAATATGTGCAGGCGCTGCGGCAGGGCCAGCGGGAATACAAGGCGCTGGTTGCACAGGGAAAAGATCCGTATCCCGAAGTGCTGGATGAGCTACTGGATGGCCGTGGTAACGAATCGGTACAGGAGCTGGGTTTGCTGGATATTCCGGCGGAGTTGATCGTGGGTATCAAATCTGCCGGACGGATCAGCGCCTTTACAGCCACGTTTAAGCCGCTACTGTCTGCGGAGAGTGAATTTGCCAGTAAGTGGATCAATCTCTGTGCAGCGCATTTTTCCAGCGGCATTCGGGAGCCTATCCTGTGCTACGAGTATCTGGGCAAGTTTTATGTCCAAGAGGGGAATAAGCGTGTCAGCGTCCTGCGGCATTTGGGATCTCCCCGGATCCCGGCAACGGTGAAACGCCTGCTGCCCATGCGGGACGGCAGTGAGCGGGTGGAGGCTTATTACGAATTCCTGGATTTCTATCGGTGCAGCGGTGCTTATGATCTGCAATTTCAGCGCCCCGGGGCTTATGCTCAGCTCCTTTCCTATCTGGGCAAAGAGCCGGGAGAAAACTGGGATGATCGGGAAAAACGGACCTTCTCTGCGTATTTCCAGTATTTCCGGGAAGCGTTTGGTTCCCTGGAGCTGAAGAATACGGAGTTGCAGCCGGGAGATGCGCTGCTGCTGTGGCTACAGGTGCACCCGTTCCGGGATCTGGGACGGCTGTCCACCCGGGAATTGAAAGAGTCCCTGGCGGCCCTTCAGGATGATTTTTTGGCTATGGCCCATCCCAAGGCGGTGCAGGTGCAGACGACCCCGGGTGATACGGATATCCGGCCCAACAGTATCCTCAACCGCTTTATTTACGGTGCACCGGAGCATTTGAATGTGGCATTTGTCCATGCACTGGACCCGGAGAGCAGTGGGTGGATCAAGGGACATGACGACGGAAGAATGCACCTGGAAGCCGTGCTGGGCGAGCAGGTGACGGTGCGTAGCTATTTCCATGCAGACACGCCGGAACAGGCGGAGGCGCTGCTGGAGCAGGCTGTGGCAGAAGGCGCAGAAGTGGTCTTTGCCACCACGCCCCAGCTGCGGCGCAGCGTATTGCGGGTGGCGGTGAAATATCCCAAGGTGAAGTTCTTGAACTGCACAGCAGATACCCCCTATGCCAGCGTCCGCTCCTATTACAGCCGCATTTTTGAAGCCAAGTTCATCACCGGCGCATTGGCTGGTGCCGTGACCAAAAACGACCGGATCGGCTATATCGGCTCCAATCCCATTCTGGGCGTGCCGGCGTCCATCAACGCATTCGCCTTGGGTGCGCAGCTGACCAATCCTCGGGCACAGGTGGAAGTGCGCTGGTCCTGCCAGAAGGGTGACCATCAGGCGGCGTTTTTGGCAGACGGTATCCAGGTGATCTCCACCCGGTCGGTGCCGCTGGATGACCCGGCGTATTTGAATTTCGGAAATTACGGTACCTATTATCAAGATGAGACTGGGAAAATGCGCCCCTTGGGCACCCCAGTGTGGCTGTGGGGGCCGTTCTATGAAACAGTGATCCGCACCATCCTCTCCGGTGCCTGGGACCGGGAGGAGGCATACTACCGCTCCGTCAACTACTGGTGGGGCATGGACAGCGGCGTGATCGATGTGCAGCTGGCAGAGGATCTGCCCGCAGGCCTTGGGGCGCTGGCGGAAATGCTGCGTACCGGCTTGCAGACCGGTCGCATCGATCCATTCCGGCGGCGGATCGTGGCCCAGGATGGCAAGCTGCGCAATGACGGCAGCCGCAGCTTCACCCCGGAGGAATTACTGCGGATGGACTGGCTGTGCGACAATGTCATCGGTTCCATCCCACAATTTGACCAGATCGAGCCCTTTGCCCAGCCCATCGTCCGGGAATTGGGCGTGTTTCGGGATCAGATCCCCATGGAAAAGGAGGGGACATTGTGAAATTTCTACTGGTTTCAGACGAGGAATGCCCCGGCCTGTGGGAATATGGCACCCGGGAAAAGCTGCGGGAATATGACCTGATCCTCTCCTGCGGTGACTTGAAAGCCACCTATTTGTCACACTTGGTGACATTGGCCCGGTGCCCGCTGCTGTATGTCCATGGCAATCACGACGGCAGCTATGAGGTCAAGCCCCCAGAGGGGTGCGATTGCATTGAGGACCGGCTGGTAGAGTTCAACGGCGTGCGGATCTTGGGACTGGGGGGCTGCCGCCAGTACCATCCCGGCCCCCATCAGTACACGGAAAGAGATATGTACCGCCGGATCAAAAAGCTCCGCTGGAAGATTCGCAAGGCAGGCGGAGTAGACATCGTGGTGACCCATGCACCGGCAAAGGGATTGGGCGATGGTGAAGACCAGGCTCATTTGGGTTTTGAAGCCCTGCGTGATCTGCTGGATCAGTATAAGCCCGCTTATTTGTGCCACGGTCATGTCCACCTGAATTACGGACAAAATCAGCCCCGGGTGCTGCACTACGGGGATACTACGGTGATCAATGCCATGGAGCGCTATGTGCTGGAAGTGCCGGAAAAGCCCCATAAGCTCATAGAGCACGACCAGGTGGTGTGGAAAAACGGCAGCCCGCTGCAATTCGACCTGTGGAACCCACTTGCATGAAAGGGGAATTTATGACATTTCAAGGTTACAGCCCTGAGACAGTGGATTTTCTCTGGGGCATTCGAATGAACAACGAGCGGGAGTGGTTTCTCTCCCATAAAAAGCAATATGTAGATACGCTGTATGAGCCCACCAAGGCCCTGGGGGCGGCGGTGTTTCAGCCGTTTCTGGACAAGCCGGGCACTTTGCTGAAGGTCAGCCGCATCTATCGGGATGCCCGGCTGCACCATCCGCTGCCCTATAAGGAAAGCCTGTGGATCTGCATCCGGCAGGATGTAGCCTGGTGGGCGGAGGAGCCCTGCCTGTTCTTTGAGATCAACCCGGAGGGCGTGGACTATGGCTTCTGCCTGCTCAAGCCCAAAAGCGCCACCATGAAGGCATTCCGCCGGGAGATCGCCCGGGCACCGGAGCGGTTTTTGAAGATCGTCCGGGAGACGGAAAAAACCACAGGGATGTCCATTACGGCGAACTGCTATAAGCGCCCGGAAAAATGCGACGATCCCCGGCTGGAGCGGTTTTTTGGCTGGAAGGAGTATATCGCCTGCATTCGCCACGAGGATTTTGGCCCGGAGGTGTTCGGTCCGGCACTGGCGGAGCGGGTGCGGGAACTGTTCGAAAAACTGATACCGATCTACGATTTTTTCACGGAATTCCACGGAAAAGACCTGGAATAAAGGAGCTTTTATGAAAAATACCATTTTTACCGGCATGGCAACGGCGCTGGTGACGCCCATGACGGAGTCGGGCATCGACTACGAGGCCTTTGGTCGGCTCATCGATCATCAGATCGAAAGCGGCATTCGTGCCCTGGTGGTCATGGGCACCACCGGAGAAAGTGCCACGGCTTCCGATGAGGAGCGGCGGGAGGCTGTTCGTTTTGCGGTGGAGCGGGCTGCGGGCCGGGCGAAGATCATCGCCGGTACCGGCTCCAACAGCACGGCCCATGCCATCGAGAATACCAGGGTCGCCTGCGAAGTCGGGGCGGATGGGGTGCTGGTGGTGACACCTTACTACAATAAGGCCACCCAGCAGGGGCTGATCGCCCATTTTACGGCTGTTGCGGATGCGTCCACCGTGCCGGTGATCCTCTATAATGTCCCCGGGCGCACCGGGTGCAACCTGCTGCCCGGGACCTTGGCGGTGCTGGCGAAGCATAAAAACATCGTCGCCATCAAGGAAGCCAGCGGTAACATGGCCCAGTTTATGGAAATGATGGCCCTGTGCGGCGATGAGATCGACATCTACTCCGGAGAGGATGCTCTGACGGTGCCCATGATGGCTATGGGCGCCAAGGGGACCATCAGCGTGCTGAGCAATGTGGTCCCGGCTCTGGCGGTGGAGATGGCGGATGCTGCGCTGGCAGGGGATTTCCAAAAGGCGGCGGCCTTGCAGCTGAAGGTGCTGCCGCTGGTGGATGCCTTGTTCAGCCAGGTCAATCCTATCCCTGCCAAGGCGGCGGTGAGTGCCATGGGCTATGGTGCCGAAGTCCTGCGGCTGCCCTTGACAGCCATGGAAGAGCCCCAGCGCAGCGTGCTGTTTGACGAAATGCGGAAGCTGGGGGTGACGGTATGAGAGCTATTTTGTGCGGCGCAGGAGGTACTATGGGCCGTCTCATCGGCGATATCCTGGGCGACGAGATCGTGGGCCGGGTGAGCCTGGATGGCTTCCAGGGGGCGGCCCGGAGCTTTGACGAGCTGGGGGATGTTTCCGGGGAGATCATTATCGATTTTTCCCACCACAGCGCCATCCGGGATGTGCTTGACTATGCCAGAGCCCACCGCTGTGCCCTGGTCATCGGCACCACCGGACACACCGACGAGGAAAAAACACAAATTTATCAGGCGGCAAAGGAACTGCCGGTGTTCTATTCCGGAAACATGAGCCTGGGGATTGCGGTGTTGTGCCGCCTTGCCAAGCAGGCTGCTGCCTGTTTCCCGGAAGCGGATATTGAAATTTTGGAGATCCACCACAATCGGAAGGTGGATGCCCCCAGCGGCACGGCCCACATGATCTTCAACGCCCTGCATCAGGTACGACCGGATGCGGTGGAGGTTTGCGGACGGGCCGGAGAAGGCCAGCGCCGGAAAAATGAGATTGGTGTGGCATCGCTGCGGATGGGCGGCATCGTGGGTGTCCACGAGGTGCATATCTGCACTCCCAGCCAGACCCTGACCCTGCGCCACGAGGCGGGAAGCCGCCAAATGCTGGCGGAAGGTGCTGTGGATGCTGCTCGGTTCCTGGATGGCAAAGGGCCGGGGCTGTATGACATGGAGTCGATCATGGAGGAAAAAGCATGAAAGTCTGGTATATGAACGGTGCGGGCAACGACTTTATGGTGGTGGATGCCCGGGACCAGAAAATGGATTTTTCCAAAAGGGCGGTTGAGTTATGCAAGCTTACCGAAGCCGACGGTTTTATGGCCCTTGACCATTCGGAAATTGCCGATTTTCGCCTGCATTTTTACAATTCCGACGGTTCCCGGGCGGAAATGTGCGGAAACGGTGCCCGGTGCATCTGCCGCTTTGCCCATGAGCTGGGCATTGTGGGGGAGACTATGACGGTGCAGACCGATGCGGGACTGACCCGGGGCTGGCGCATCAGCCAGAATATCTACCGGGTGCAGCTGAATACCCCCAGCATCATCGACCTAAATCGGACGGAAAATGCCGCTTACATCGAGCTGGGCTGCCCCGGTTCGCCCCACGGTGTCCGGGAAGTGCCGGGCCTGCGCTGGGAGCAGAGGGACGAATTGCGGGACATGGCCCGTGCATTGCGTTTTGATCCGGCGTTTCCAAAGGGGGCCAATGCAAATCTCTACACCTGGCTGGACGAGACCACCGTGCGCATTTTGACCTTTGAGCGGGGGGTGGAGGACTATACCCTGGCCTGCGGCACCGGCTCCGGCTCCACGGCGGTGAAGGTATGGAGCGAAGGAAAGCTCCCCGGGGGCTTTTTGACGGTGAAAAATCCCGGCGGCGACCTGGCGGTGACGGTGGAAAGTGAAAACGGCGTCATAACGGCGCTGCTGCTGGAAGGCCCCACCCAGATCGTGAAGATCTACGAGGTTTGACCATGGGCTACACCTTGGCCTGGACAAGGCTGGAGGGCGAGTCCGGTCACGAAGCGGGGCTGCGGCTTTTGGAAAAGCTCTACCGGGCGCAGACGGGGGAAGCGTTGCCTCCAATCGCCCGAACGGCGGCGGGGAAGCCATATTTCCCGGGAGAAAGTTGGCATTTTTCCATTTCTCATACGAAAAACCACGCATTCTGTGCCTTGAGCCAGAAAAATATCGGCCTGGATGCAGAGGAAATGGGACGAAGTGTGGGGAAAGCGCTGTTGGATCGGTTCTTGTCAGAACCGGAAAAAAGTCGACTGGGAGAAGATCCGAAGGATGCGGCGCTGCGGCTGTGGGTGCTGAAAGAGGCGCTGGCAAAGCAGACCGGTCGGGGCATCGGAAACTGGCTGAAAAAGACGGACTTTGACCCATTTGATACAAAGATCACCATTATCGACGGCTGCTATGTGGCTGTTTTGGAGGAAGAAAATGCTGTTTGATACCCATGCCCATGTGGATGACCGGGCATTTGACGAAGATCGGGAAGCTCTGCTGGCATCCTTGCCGGAGCGGGGGCTACGTTACGTGATGAACCCCGGGTGTAGCTTGGAAAGCTCCCGAAATGTGGTGGCGCTGACGAAAAAATATGATTTTCTCTATGGCGCCGTGGGCTCCCATCCGGATGCGGCGGCGGAAGTCTGCCCGGAAGTGATCTGGGAATACCGGGAGTTATGTAAACAAAATGAAAAGATCCGGGCCATCGGAGAGATCGGCCTGGACTATCACTATGAGGATATCCCCCGGGATGTCCAGCAGCGGGCGTTCATCGCCCAGTTGGAGCTGGCCCGGGAGCTGGAAATGCCGGTGATCATCCATGATCGGGAGGCCCATGAGGATTGCCTGAGTATTCTGCGGGATTTTCCAACGGTCAAGGGCGTGTTCCATTGCTTCTCCGGGTCGGCGGAAATGGCCAGGCAGCTGACGGACCGGGGCTGGTACATCGGTTTTACCGGAGTGCTGACCTTCAAGAATGCCCGGCGGGCCATTGAGGCCGCCCAGGCGATCCCGCTGGATCGGATCGTCATTGAGACGGACTGCCCCTACATGGCCCCGGAACCCTTCCGAGGCAAGCGGAATGCCCCCCATTTTGTGTGTTATATGGCGGAAAAACTGGCTCAAATTCGGGGCATTTCCCCGGAAGAGGCCCAGCGGGCCACATTGGAAAACGGCAAGCGGTTGTACAGGATTTGACAAAGTGGGGCCTTGCGTGCTATGATAAAAGATATCCGTCGTTGGAGGTTACAATGAAACGATTTTGGAAATATCTGGCTCTGGTGGTCGCCATCGTGGCGGCAGACCAGGTGACGAAATATCTGGTGGTGGCGAACATCGACCTGTATGAAAAGGTCAGCGTTCTGCCCGGCATCGTGGGGCTGACCTACGCCCAGAATACCGGGGCGGCCTTTTCGGCCTTTGAGGGGCAGCAGTGGCTGTTTGCTCTGATCTTTGCCATGTTCACTGTGCTGCTGCTGTTGGAATACTTCAAATTTCACTTGCCGTTTACGGGATTGGAGCGCTGGCTCATTGCGGCGGTCTACGCCGGTGGCATCGGCAATATGATCGATCGGGTGCGCCTGGGGTATGTTATCGATATGATCCGCACGGAATTCATCACCTTCCCGGTGTTCAATGTGGCGGATTGCTTCATCACCTGCGGTTGCATCGCATTGCTGCTGCATCTGGCTTTTGTGAACAAGGAATTTTGGAAGGACGAGAAGAAATGATACTGATCGCTGACCAGGCAGGAGAGCGGCTGGATGCGTTCCTTGCCCGCACGGCACCGGAACTGACCCGCTCTGCGGCCCAGAAGCTCATTGAGGAGGGCTGCGTCAAGCGCAACGGCGGCCCGGCAAAGAAAAATGACAAGCTGAATGTGGGCGACAGTATCGATCTGACCATCCCGGAGCCCAAGGCGGTGGATATTGCCCCAAAGGAAATGGCTCTGGACATCGTATATGAGGACGAGGACGTGCTGGTGATCAACAAGCCCAAGGGGCTGGTGGTCCATCCGGCGGCAGGACACAGCGACGATACGCTGGTCAACGGCCTGCTGTACGCCATGGGGGACAAACTCTCGGGGATCAACGGAGAGCTGCGCCCGGGTATCGTCCACCGGATCGACAAGGATACATCGGGGCTGCTGGCGGTGGCGAAAAATGATTTTGCCCACCGGATGCTGGCTTCCCAGCTGAAAGACCATACCATGGCCAGAACCTACGAGGCCATCGTTTGCGGCTCCTTCCGGGAGGACTCCGGAACCGTGGATGCCCCCATCGGGCGGCACCCGTCGGATCGAAAGAAGATGTGTGTCACCCAGCGCAATTCCAAGGCGGCGGTGACTCATTGGGAGGTGGTGGCCCGGTATCGGGGTTACACCCATGTGCGCTGCCGTCTGGAAACGGGCCGCACCCACCAGATCCGTGTCCACATGGCACACATCGGCCATCCCATTTTGGGAGACACGGTCTATGGACATAAAAAGCCGGAGCTGGGACAGGACAGCCAGTGCCTCCATGCCGGGGCCCTGTGTTTCCGGCATCCCAGAGATCTGCGCCCGGTGATGGTGTTTGCACCCCTGCCGGATTATTTTACCCAAGTGCTTGAAAAGCTGGAAAGGATGTCATGATGGGGCTTTTTTCAGATATTTTGCTGACGGTGGATTTTGACCGTACCTTGACTGCGCCGGATTCTACCATCCCGGAGCGGAACATGGAGGCTATCCGCTATTTTATTGAAAACGACGGCGCTTTTACCGTGAATACAGGCCGCAGTGTGCCGATGTTTCGTAAGTTTTTGGATACCATTCCACATAGCGCCCCGTGGCTGATGTACAACGGCAGCGCCGCATACGATGGACAGACAATGCTGGAAATGCCCATTGCCGTGGACAAGCGGGAGCTTCTGGAAGCCATCCACGCCCGCTACCCGGAGCTGCATATTGAGGAGCAGGGTGTCAAGTGCCACTACTGCTACTGGGATGATCCGGTGTGGATGGATTTTTATGAGCATACCGGAATTCCCCACGCCCGGGCGGACTATGGGGATGACACCGGGCCGTTTTTGAAGATCTCCATGTTCGGCAAGCCCAGAGCCTACGATGTGGCGAACCTGTTTGATGCCACGCCGGAAGAGATGGCCTATTTCGATGAGCTGGAGCAATGGCTGAATGCAAATTTTGGGGATAAGCTGGTGATCTTCCGGGCGGCGACCCGGATCATCGATGTCCACGCCAAGGGCAGCAGCAAGCTGGGGGCAGCCCGGGCCTTACAGGCGCAGTTGGGCAGAGCGATCCTGGTCTGTGCGGGCGACGCTCATAACGATGTACCAATGTTGGAAGGGGCGGATTTTGCCTTCTGTCCGGCGGATGGGATCGTGGCGGATCGGTTCCCTAATGTGTGTGATTGTGGTGAGGGAGCCGTTGCTGATGTGATCTATGAAAAAATCCCGGAGATTTTAAAAAATAGGTCTTGACTTTTTATCGATTTCATGCTAGAATTCTAAAGCTGTCACAGCAAGGTCTAGTATGTGCGGGTGTAGTTCAATGGTAGAACACCAGCCTTCCAAGCTGGATACGCGGGTCCGATTCCCGTCACCCGCTCCATCGAAATGCGCCAGTAGCTCAGCTGGATAGAGCAACTGCCTTCTAAGCAGTAGGTCG
>CAZGTR010000031.1:0-10670 GCA_964528715.1 uncultured Oscillospiraceae bacterium
CTGACATCCACCGCCGTAGCGGTTCGGGGTGTCATTATGACCCTTCGGTACCGATGTCCGTCAGCAGGGCCTTTTGGTCATCAAAGGGCATGGAGTAGCGCTGGGACAGATAGCGCAGCGAGGCACCTAGCTCGCCGTCAGGGCCGCCGTACTGGCTGATGATCATGGCAGCAAGCCTTGGGTTCGGATGTGCAATCTTTACCGGGTATTGGAGCTTCTTTTCATACTGAAACATGGTCAACCCTCCTTATTTGCCGCAAATTCCCAAGGCCAGGGATCGTCCAGCCAACTGTAACGGTCGGTGTCTGTGGGAAGGCCGTGGGTCAGGGGGCGCTGGGCATTGTAGGTCATCATGCCCTGATGGAGCAGCTCCTGATACTGCCGGTATAGCTTCAGCGCTTCTGTATCCTGCGGATGGGTATCCAGGTACAAGGTCAGCTCCTGGAGCATGAATGCAAGGGTTTGTAGCTCTGTCTTGGGTGTCACCGGCTGCTCGGTTTGGTTGACCATGCCCATAAAGGGCAGGTCCAGCCCAGGAAAGGCCGTGCCACGGATCAAGGCCATTCGTGGCTCATATTTGGGTGGATCATCCAGTTGAAAGGGTACATAGGGATTTGCCAGGGGCGCCATGGCGGGCAATTTTCCCTCACCCGGGTTCGGTGTGATCATATCCGGTCGCAAATTCATTCCTCCCATCGAATTTGACCTGGAACCGTCGTTCCAGGTCATTCTATGCCGAAGGAATGCGGTGTGTTCCCGCTGTTCTGAACTGGGATGTCCCGGCATAGAAAAGAGGGGGAGGTGTTGTCCATGAAGGGGGAAAAGATCATTGCTCTGGTGCCCTATTATCTGTTGGCGGTGATCTTGATGTTAGCGATTGCCAGTGGCGGTAGTCATGCGGTGACAGTGGCAGTGCAAAATGGCAGCGTTCCAAGGGCGCACTGCATTGTCATCGATCCGGGACATGGCGGGCTCGACGGCGGGGCGACTTCCTGTACCGGGGTGCTGGAAAGTCAGCTGAATTTGGAAATTTCTCTGCGGCTGAATGACCTTTTGCATCTGCTCGGATACGAAACGGTGATGGTCCGCAGCACCGATACCTCTGTCTATACGGAGGGAAATACCATTGCGGCGCAAAAGCTATCTGATTTGAAAGAACGTGTGCGGATCGTCAATGAGACACCGGGGGCGATTTTGGTGAGTATCCATCAGAATACCTTTTCGGATGGTCGATACAGTGGCGCACAGGTATTTTATGACACGGCAGGGCAGGGAAAAGAGCTTGCAAAGCAGCTGCAACAGCAGCTGGTCAGCAGCTTGAACCCGGGCAGTAAACGGCAGGAGAAAAAGGGAAGCGGGATCTATTTGCTGGAACATATCCAAAAGCCAGCGGTGTTGGTGGAATGTGGTTTCATGTCAAATGCCCAGGAGGAGGCAAAGCTGAGAAATGCCAGCTATCAGCAAAGGCTCTGCTGCGTTGTTGCTTCGGTGGTGAGCTGCTATTTGCAAAATACTTGACGAACGAACAAACGATTGATATAATAGCAGCAGAAAATCAAAGGAGACTGAGACCATGGCAAAGACGAAGACAGTATTTTTCTGCACGGCTTGCGGCAATGAGACCCCAAAGTGGATGGGGCGTTGTCCCAGTTGCGGGGCTTATAATACCATGGAGGAGCACATTGAAAAGCCTGTGGCGCCGGGCCGGGCCAAGGCAGCGCCGGTGGGCATGAGCCGCAAGCCCCAGAAGCTGTGCCAGGTGGACAGCGGCGACGAGCTGCGTTTTTCCGCCGGCATGGGAGAACTGGATCGGGTGCTGGGTGGCGGTGCCGTGGCGGGCTCTCTGGTGCTGGTGGGCGGTGCCCCCGGTATCGGCAAGTCTACGCTGCTGCTTCAAATTTGTAATAGCCTGTGTCTGGGTCGCCGGGTGCTGTATGTCTCCGGCGAGGAGAGTGAACGGCAGCTGAAGCTCCGGGCAGAGCGGCTACGGGTGGACCCCGAGGAGCTGTTCATCCTGTCGGAGACACGGCTTTCGGACATTTTGGAAGCTGTTGAAGAACTGAAGCCGGATATCCTCATTGCGGACTCCATCCAGACCCTTTATAACGAGTCAAATGAGTCGGCCCCCGGCAGTATTTCCCAGGTGAAGGATTGCACTATGGCGCTTATGCAGCTGAGCAAATCCCAGGGACTGACGGTGTTTGTGGTGGGCCATATCAACAAGGACGGAAATATTGCCGGCCCCAAGGTGCTGGAGCACATGGTGGACTGCGTGCTGTATTTCGAAGGCGACCCAAATACTTCCTATCGGCTCCTCCGTGCGGCGAAGAACCGCTTTGGCTCTACCAATGAGATCGGCGTGTTCGAGATGGTTGACACCGGACTGAATGAGGTGCCAAATCCATCCCAAATGTTGCTGGAAGGTCGCCCAGAGGGAGCTTCCGGCACCTGCGTCTCCTGCGTTATGGAGGGAACACGGCCCGTCCTGGCGGAGGTCCAGGCTCTGGTGACAAAGACCAGCTTCCAGGTGCCCCGGCGGGCATCGGACGGTTTCGATTTCAACCGGGCGGTGCTACTGATGGCGGTGATGGAAAAGCGGGCCGGGATGAAGCTGAATTTATTTGACGCCTACATCAATGTCATTGGCGGTCTGCGGTTGGACGAGCCTGGGGCGGATCTGCCTGTTGCCCTTGCTGTTGCATCCTCCTATCGGGACAGTCCCATTGCGGACGATCTGGTGGCCATTGGCGAAATTGGATTGACCGGTGAGATACGATCGGTATCTCACATGAACCAGCGGCTGGGAGAAGTGGCGAGATTGGGATTTCACAAGGTTATTATTCCCAAATATGGCTCCGATAAGTTGGAAATTCCCGCCGGTCTAACGGTGTACCGGGTGCGAAATATCCGGGAGGCCATCGAGGTAGCTATGTGAAAATCATCGGCAGAGAAGTGACGGTGGTCATTGACCGCCCGTTGGGAAGTACCCACCCGAAATACCCGGATATCCGATATCCTGTCAACTATGGCTTTGTTCCAGGCATTTTGGGTGGGGACGGGGAAGAACAGGATGTGTATTTGCTGGGTGTGGATCGACCGCTGGAAACATTCACCGGAGAGATCATCGCTATCATACACAGACGGGATGATGTAGAAGACAAATGGGTGGTAGCACCCAAAAACCGCCGCTTCTCGGAAAATGAGATCCGGAAAGCGACGGCCTTTCAAGAGCAGTATTTTCAAATAGAAGTGCTCACGGACGGTGGCGAAGCTGCCAAAATGCCACAGCGCTGGCGGCAGCAACATTCAGAGAGTCCACACCGTGATACATGGGAATGATCACGTTATAATCGCAGTTTTCAATGGTGGAGCTGCTTAAACCGTCGCCCTCGGTACCCAGGACGATGGCAAGACGCTCCTGCGCACACAGGGCCGTGTCCGTAATGGGCACGGCTTTTTCGTTTAGAGCCATGGCTGCGGTCTTGAAGCCTTGGGTATTGAGATAGGCCTGCCAATCAGAGGCGGCCCTATCCAGATATGCCCAGGGGATCTGGAATACCGTGCCCATGCTCACCCGCACTGCCCGGCGGCACAGGGGATCGCAGCAGGTCTTGGTCAAAAGAACGCCGTCAATGCCCAATGCGGCTGCGGAGCGGGTGATGGCACCAATGTTGGTGGAGTCCACGATCCCTTCCAAAACTGCCAGCCGTTTGGCGGTTTTGCAGATGGCGTCACAGGACAGGGGAGCAGGGCGGTACATTGCGCACAGGACACCCCGGGTGAGCTGGTAGCCTGTCAGGCTGCTGAGAACTTCCCGGTCGGCAGTGTAGACCGGAACATCCGGGCACCGGGCGATGATGGCAGCGCCGTCGCCTTGAATATGCTTGCGCTCCATCAGCAGGCTCACCGGACGGCAACCGGCGTTCAGGGCCAAATGGATGACCTTGGGACTTTCAGCGATGAAAATGCCCTTTTCCGGCTCCAGGCGATTGCGAAGCTGGGCCTGGGTGAGTCGGGCGAATACGTCCAACTCCGGGGCAGATAGATCAGAAATTTCAATGATATTGGACATGATATCCTCCCGTTATTTGTCTTTTGCAAAGTCCAGCTTGGACAGGGGATTGGCTTCGGCGGCGATCTTCAGCTGCGTGCTTTCGATGTGCGTATAGATCTGGGTGGTGTTCAGATTTTCGTGGCCTAGAACTTCCTGGACGGTCTTCACATCCACGCCGCCGGAGAGCATCATGGTGGCTGCTGTGTGGCGCAGCTTATGGGCGGAGAACTGGGTGGCGTCCAAACCTGCTTGTAATAGAGCTTTTTTTACAAGTCGGTGAACGGCAGTGACGCTGATCCGGTTTCCATCCCGGGAGCCAAAGAGGGCACGATTGTCTGATAAGATTTTCTTATTCCGTTCTTCCAGATAGGCGTCGATGGCCCGGCGGCAGGAATCGCCAAAATAGACAAAGCGTTCCTTGTTGCCTTTGCCCACTACTCGGATACGATCATCGTACACATCCGTCAAATTCAGTCCCACCAGCTCACTGCGCCGAATGCCGCAGCCCAGAAACAGCATTAAAATGGCATAATCCCGTTTTTCGTTTGGTCCTGAAACTGCCTGTAAAAGTTTGGAGGACTCCTCCAAAGTCAGGTACTTCGGTAAGCTTTTTCGGAGTTTTGGATATTCCAGATCTGCTACCGGGTTTTCGGAAAGTTGCTTGGTGCGCACGGTCAGATACTTGAAAAAAGACTTTAGGGCAGAGAGTTTACGGGCCCGGGCGGTAGGGGAGATGCCGTATTCCGGTGCAGGAGAATCCGGATCAATGACCCGTTCACTGGAAAGATAGGAAAGAAAATCGTACACATCGGTTGTGGTGATCCCGGCGATGAAATCCAGATCAATATCCTTAATGGGGATATCATCCAGCCGAGTGCGAATGGGCATATCACTGCGCATGAGCTTCACAAATCGCAGAAACATCCTCAAATCGAGGTAATATTCCTGAATGGTTAGAGGGGATTGACCCTTGATGGTCTCGTGATATACGAGGAAATCCCGCAATACCTGCGGGCAGTCAGAATATCGCTGCATGATATCCCTCCTTTTCATACATTTAAATCTATTTTACCACAGGAAAAGCAAACCTGCAAGACAGGAAAAAGCTGACTTTTTTAGATCAAAGCAATTTGACGAAAATTGAGACGTAAAATTGTTGAAAGTGATAAAATTGCGAAAACGGAGACTTGAAATTTGTACATTGTGTTGGCAAAAAGCCGCCATGGTGGTAACATAATCGTGAAATTAGAGCGTTTATTCGTAAAAATGATAGCGCTAACATTTTGAAAAATGGCTGTATTTTGGGGCAAAGGGGGGAGTTTTATGGCGACGATCGCTGACATTGCGAAGAAAACTGGTTTTTCAACGATGACCGTCTCGAGAGCCTTCAGTGCACCTGAAAAGGTGAAACCGCAGACTCGGCAGCGTATTTTGGAAGTGGCAGAGGAGCTGAACTTCCATCCGAACAATGTCGCCAGTTCTCTGGCCCGAAAATGCACCCACATCATTTTTGTGTATATCCCGAAGGAATTGTCAGCAACAGAGCAATTCGTATCCCAAACGGTGACAGCAATCGGAGAGCGATTGGGGGAATACGGTTACTCATTCCTGCTCAGTCGAAAGCTTCCCAAGGGAGAGGGTTTTGACGGTGTGATCATGATGGGCTTGTCTCACGATGAGGAACAGGATATCGTGAAGGCAAAGAGGATCACAAAACCGGTGGTGCTTTATGGTAACAGTGATGATTTTTCCACATGGGTAGACGTGGACAATTATGCCGGGGAATGGCAGGCTGTGGAATATCTGATCAAGCAAGGACGGAAAAAAATCGCAGCGGTTTGTGCGCCTCAAAAAATGCGCTACGCCGAAGAACGACTCAATGCGTATAAGGACTGTCTGGCAGCCCATGGATTTGCAGTAGATGAAAATATGATCGTGATGGGGGAAGCGAATGAGCAGGATGGATACCTGTGTACCCAGACGCTGTTATCCCAGAATGTGGAGCCGGATGCCATTGTATGCGCAACGGACCCCATGGCAATTGGCTGTATCCGTGCGCTGAGGGAGCGTGGGATCGCAGTTCCGCAGGAAGTATCGGTGGTCGGATTCGACGGCTTCGGACATGAAAATAACTCAAGTCCGAAGCTGACAACAGTCCGTCAACCGTTATTTGAGGTGGGTGTCAAGCTGGCTGATACGCTGCTTTCACTGTTAGAAGGTGGAATGCCGCAGCAGCTAAAGATATCACCTTGTCTTCAAATCAGCGAATCAACGTAATCAAGGAGGAAATAATGAAAAAAGTAATTCGTGTTTTGCTGGCCATCGCTCTGGTCATGGCAATTGCAGCTCCCTTGGCGGGTTGCAGCAAGGAGAAAAGCGACGACACCCTGAAGTTGATGGTCTATGCACCGGCAAATAATGCCGCAAAGCAGGTTTACCGTCAGATGATCGCAGATTTTACCGAAGAAACCGGCATTAAGGTAAATATCAATTTTGTCCCGAAGGATAACTATAATACCAAGCTGAAGACTAGCTTCCGCACCAAGGACAATGCACCGGATGTGTTTTATCTGGATCAGCCCACACTGGCTGATTATTTCAGTAGATCTACAAATCATCTTCACTCCAACCAGCAGGCCTTTGAAGCCTTGTAAAGTCCAGCATTCCCGGAGATAAACGAGTAAAAGCATGGGAAAACCTCCATAAAAATCTCCAACGCAACAAAAGCAGGAAAAACGCAGCCATCATGGATTTGGACACTTTGAACAAAAGGGGAGGCTGGATCGGGCATGGCTGCGGCGCACCTGTTTGTATGAAATACATAAAGAAAACGAACGCAACAAAATAGGACCTTTGTACAGCAAACAATCAAGACATACCAAGCATTGGGATTTTTCGCAGGATCCACATGATCCCCTTATATATCAATAAACAGCCGTCAAAGGCTATTATGAAACCAAGCAGAGAAAGCAGATATTGCATATGCGTATAGTTTTGGAGCAAAGCTATTCCGGTAGTAAGATATCCGGTAACGGTATTCAAAACCGTTTGGAATTCATCCGGCAAGGGAGGAATATCAAAAACGGAAAGAAGCTGCTCCAAAAGCGTCATGCCAAGGTCAATCACGGCGTCTAAAATTTTAGAAATCATACTATTCACGACCTTCCAAAATCTTCTCAATACGGTTTTTCATTGCATTGGCAAACGCCAGGGTACAAATGATATCAATCGCAAGCTTGCAAGTATCGGCTAGAAATTCCAGCTGATCTGGAACAACATCAACTTCCCATCCACCAAAAGCAAAGGGAACACCCGCAAGATTTAACGAAACCGCTGGAAACGTGACCGTGTTTTGCGTATCCTGCACGGTAAGTGCAGAAAAAATGCTCCCTACGGCTTCACCAGCTTGATACACACCACCCAAATGCTCCTGCATAAGATCTTCAGCTTTATCCAGTGCTTCATCAACCTTACCGTCAGAGGGCGTAAAGGAGTCAGCCAGAGCGCTACTGATAGATCCAGGGATATCTTTAATCGCATTCCAGATCTTTTCCAGCCAGCTTAAACTATCATCTAGTTTCTTGCTACATTCATCAAGTAGCGCTTCAATTTGGGAATGATCGCAGCCAGAACCCATGTTATCCAGGATCTTATTGAGCAGATCTATGATCTCCTGCAACTGATCAGTATGTTTGGTTGCTTGCTCAAGTATCTTCAAAAGTGTATCATTTATCTGACCTTGAGTAACAATGATTTCTTCAAGCTGATCATAAGTAAATGACATGACTGTATTCATTTTAAACGAAACAGTAGAACCAGTACTCCACATGGATCCAAGATCCGGATAGTGGAACTTCCAGCTAAAGCCCAAAGCAGTAGTACCATCTGGAACAGCATCAAGATGATAGGAAAGGGCTAAAATACCGCCATCACCTTGATCATCAATAACAGATGAAACAAGACCTTTACCGCCATAACTAACGCCATACAAGGAGTAATAAACAGAAGCAAACCGGAAGTCTGAACGTGGAGTATAGAACAGGCCAATAGCACAATCACGATAATAACCAACAGATGAGGAACGAAAGGGAGTTTCCAAGCTGAAATCGAACGAAGCACCAGAAGGGATGTCCTCCAAGCTCCAAGAATTTGGAATTAATGTATTACCGTCTTCACCGCCAGCAATAGCGCCAGGGACAAATTCAACATCAGCATACCCACCGTACCAGGTAAATTCAACAGTGCCGTCGGGAGAATATGTCGCAGGTACGTTTTTATCAACAGTGGAATCGGGGGTGCCAGCATAAATAACTCTAAAAGTGCTGCCTAAACAAGACAAATCTACATAAAAGGTTTTGGTAGTACCATCAACACGCACATCCGTGATATAGTCATAAGGATCAAGCGTTTCAGCGTTTGCGGAGGGTAAAGCTAAAAATAGGACGGACAAGCAAACAGAGACAGACAACAACAAGGATGTAAAGCGTCGTGTATTCATACGTTTCATTCCTTTCTATGAAATTCGGAAAAGCTCCCAGGTTTGAATAAACAACCCGGTTATCTGAGCTCAACGAGAACGAGGAAACGGTGGAGCTTGTGAAGGTATAATTGCTGGAAGAATACGAAGAATAGGTCTGGAGCTTATATACCGTCACGTTGGAGCCACGAAACGAACCGCTTAAATATGTTAGATCACCAACAGCCATATAGTACTCATATTGCCCACCACGGAAAAACACATAATCGGCATTGCTGGAGCAGTTGTTAAGTACATCCGCAAACAGATCCGTATAGGTAGAGGATGGAAGGCCATCTGCATAAACAGAATAGGCCTGTGCAGTCATCGGCATGCCTACGGCAAAGCCGACGACTGCACACACGCACAAGCACACGATCAGCGCCCGATCCATAGCTTACCCCCAAAGGCAGCCCGCATGAAGGTACCAATGATCAAGTTGCCGATCTCGAAGACGAAGGCAACAGGCAGCGCACCTTCAGCGATTTCTGTTAAGAGCTCCACGGCCAATTCTTTCACGCATATCATCCTTTCTGTGAGCTTTATTGATCTTGAAAAGCGTGTCATAGGATTTGTACAAAGCCGGAGAATGAAACCACCAGCTGTGTCCAATCACGGTCGCCTCCAGCACACCGTTTTTCTCCACACACTCAGCGGGATCTACAATGGTATTGATCTGGATCAAACCAAAGTAGTTCTTACACATGATTGCATATTGCAGCTGCTCCCGGATTGGCTTGGCGATCCGTCCGTATACCTGGCTTGTTCCTATGATCACACGGCGATTTTTACGCATTTGGCAAAAGCAGGCCATTTCAGATATAGGGATCTCCTTACTCTCCAGCGAATTCCACAGAACGTGGATCTCATCCAAAAAGAAAATAATGCCGTTGGTTCCATTATTCATGCTTTCCAGCTGGCTGTAATCCGTAAAAGGGATATAGTCCACACCGTTAATGTGCATATTGCTAACGACCTTAGCCTTCGGATATGCTTTGATCATAGCAAGCAAACAGTCCACTGCGGATAATGTCTTACCGGATCCTTGTGGACCGCAAAACACCCAAATACCTGCAGGATAAAAATAATTCGGGTTGTTTCTTGCAAACAGCAAATTGTGTTCGATCGTTTTTATAACATTAAGCGGGTTCTTCGAACCAGCAGTAAATTGTTTTACATCATTCATAAGAAAAAAAGTGTGGGCGGGCAAAAATACCCGCCCAAAGGTATCAGAACTTCAGCTTACCGGAGCGGAAGGCGCCCATAAGCATACGTCCGAGCTTGCGAGCACCCCACCACATGAAAACCAGGCCGACAGAAGCACCGATGGCAACGGCAACAACCTCAACGACCGTGGAAACAGAGATCTGTGCAGTCATCGCTTCCAGTACCGCCTGGAAGTCCTTACTTGCAATAGGTTCACTTGCTGCCATAATTGTCATAAAATTCAAAATCTTTCTTCCTTTCAAAAAATATTTATTCATAGGCATAGCCTAAAGAATACGTTTATAACTCTATTTCAGTCAAAAGGTAAATTGTGATCATCCTCCAGCAGCTCAGCGAAGTTGGATTGAACATAGCCGAAGAATTCACTATCATCCAGATCGGCACCGAATAGATCCATCATGATCTCTTCATTATGTTCACGCCGGAGTTTCTGTTCAGTCAATGCAGCTGCAATGGCATTACGGTATTTGGGCTTCAAATCCTTGTGCATCGCCCTAGCACGATCCTCCAGAGATCCCAGAGAACCATGGATCATGGCATACGCTTGAATAAACTGACCGTACTGGTGGATCATGTGGTTTTCTGCTTTACTGAAATTATAAGGTTCGCCTGGTGCGATCCAGACACGCAGCTTCTCCAGGCCTTCCAGGACACGCTGCCAATACTCAGCAACAGGCCAGCGGGATTTATTGCTGTCAGATGTGGGAGTGACGAAGCAACAGTAATTGCGGATGATGCCGGAAGCGACCAGACCGATGCTTTCCCGCTCATGAAGCAGCCGGAAGGCTTCCTGGGCACGATCCTCACGCAGCTGCAGTTCCACACGGATCCAATGCTTTTCTTTGCCGAAGCCACGCTCAGCGGCTTTATTGT
>CAZGTR010000032.1:0-10411 GCA_964528715.1 uncultured Oscillospiraceae bacterium
TTACCAACGAGGGTAAGTACATAAAAACAGCCCGGGGCGTGATGCCCCGGGCTGAATCTGTATGTATGATTTACCGCTCCTTGCCCAGGAAGAACAGGGCCAGGGTACCAGGGCCGGAGTGAGAGCCGATAACTGCACCGGTGTAGCCGATGAGCACTTCCTCTACACCGTACTTTTCCCGCACCAGCTGCTCCAAATACTTGGCATCTTCCATGCAATCGCCGTGGCAGATGAACATGGTCCGGTTGCCGTAGCCCTCACCCAATTCAGCGACCTTTGCCGCAAGGGCTTCGATGGAAGCCTTCCGGCCCCGGGCCTTGGCCATGTTGATCAAGTGGCCCTCGTTATCCATGTGCATAACGGGCTTGATCTTCAGCATGGTTCCCACCAGAGCGGTAGTGGCGCTGACACGACCGCCCCGCTTCAGATACATTAAATCATCCACGGTGAACCAGTGGCACAGGTTCAGCTTGTTGCTTTCCAGCCATTGGGCCAGCTCTTCCACGGATGCCCCCTCGTCCCGCTTTTTGCAGGCGTAGCGGACCAACAAGCCCTGACCCAAAGAAGCACACAGACTATCCACAACGAGAATCTTCCGCTGGGGATATTTTTCCTTCAGCTCCTGAGCGGCAATGACGGCGGACTGATAAGTGGTGGAAAGGCCGGAAGAAAAGGCGATGACCAGCACATCCTGGCCCAGGGCCAGCACCGGCTCCATGGTCTCAGCCCACCGGGCAGGGTTGACCGCAGAGGTGGAGGCAACTTCGCCATCCCGCAGCCCTTGATAAAGGGCCTCAATACCGTCAGTGACGGAATCGTCCCGGGTCTGTCCCCGGAAGTTCAAGGTCAGAGGAACACTGATGACATTCCAAGTAGCCAAATGCTCCGCAGGCAGGTCACAGGCAGAGTCTGTAATGATCTGATAATCGCACATATTGAACACGCTCCTAAAAAAGACTGGACAGCCATCCACATTTTCCATATAATAGTAGGGATGACGTTTTGAAGTTGCTCTTATGGTACAACTTTTTTGGGTAAAAGTCACCCACTTTTTTCGAGAAATGGCAAATTCTACTTTCTCCTGCCGGGAGAGCCGGGAATTCTACCGAGAGTAGAGTTTGGATTTTTCGGTTTTGGAGGTATTTATGACGGAATTATTGGTTTCAATGTTCGTAAAAGGGGATCTGGAGCAGACGGATCCCAAGACCCGCTCCGCTGTGGGCAAGCTATCCGGCGTGGTGGGGATCGTGTGCAATCTGGTGCTGTTTCTGGCGAAGCTCATCGTGGGTACGGTGTCCGGCTCCGTGTCCATCACGGCGGATGCTATGAACAACCTGTCCGATGCCAGTAGCGCCATCGTCACGCTGCTGGGCTTCAAGCTGGCGGAAAAGCCCGCCGACGCAGACCACCCCTATGGTCATGCCCGGTACGAGTATTTGTCCGGCCTTGCGGTGGCAGCGCTGATCGTGGTCATCGGCTTTGAGCTGGCGCGCTCCTCGGTGGAAAAGCTCCTAGATCCTCAGCCGGTGGAATTCGGCTGGGTCACGGCAGCGGTGCTGCTGCTGTCCATCGGGGTGAAGCTGTGGCTGTCGGTGTTCAACGGAAAGCTGGCTAAGCGTATTGGCTCTGCCACCCTGGAAGCCACGGCTCAGGACAGCCGCAATGATGTGATCTCCACCGGTGCCGTGCTGGGGGCAGCGGTGATCGAAGTGGTGACATCCGTACCGGTGGACGGCTTTGTGGGCCTTTGCGTGGCGCTGTTCATCCTGTACAGCGGCTGGGGCCTTGCCAAGGAGACCATCAGCCCGTTGCTGGGTGAAAATGCCAGCCCGGAATTGCAGGAGCTGATCGTGGACTATGTGCGTAAGCAGCCGAAGGTGCTGGGCTTTCACGATCTGATGGTACATGATTACGGCCCCGGTCAGCGCTTCGCTACCCTCCATGTGGAGATGGACAACCGGGAGGATCCCCTTGTCTGTCACGAGCTCATCGACGACATGGAGCGGGAATGTCTGGAAAATCACAACATCCATCTGGTGATCCACTATGACCCGGTGGTCACGGACGACCCGGACCTGACCCGTATGCGGGAGGAGACCGTGTCGCTGCTGAAGCGGCGGGATGAGCGGCTGAAGCTCCATGATTTCCGCATGGTCCGGGGCGGCAACCACACCAATCTGATCTTTGATATCTCCCTGCCCGCAGACCTTGCTGGGCAGGAGGAAAAAATTCGCAGCTATTTGGAGGAAAATCTCTCCGAAATGGAAAAGACCACCGTGTACACTGTCATCACCTTTGATCCGGCGGCGTTCAACGAAACGGTATAATAGTTGCATTTTTACGGCAAATCTGCTATTGTAAGCAAAACAAAAGGAGGCGGGATATGAAAACGAGAAAACTAGTGCTGCTGGCGCTGCTCACTGCCATCGCCCTGACCATCTTCGTCATCGAATTGCAGATCCCGCCGCTGCTGCCCATTCCCGGGGTGAAGATCGGCTTTGCCAATATCGTGACGGTGTTTACGGTGTTCCTGCTGGGGCCAAAAGAAGGGGCGGCGGTGTTGCTGTGCCGGGTGTTTCTGGGGGCGGTGTTCGCCGGAAATTTCTCCACCATCTTCTATTCCGGGGCCGGCGGGGCTGTGGCCATCGCTGTGACCATCGCCCTGCGGCACATTCTGACGGAAAAGCAGCTGTGGGTAGCCGGGGCGCTGGGGGCCGTGGGCCACAGCGTGGGCCAGATGGCGGCGGCTATCGTCATTTCCGGCACGAAAGAGCTGATCATTTACCTGCCGGTGATGATGGTCATCAGCATTATTACAGGACTTTTTACCGGGCTTTGCGCCCAGATACTATTAAATCGGGGAGAAAAATTGTGGAAAACTTTTTTAACATGACCCTGGATCAAAACCAGATCAACGCCATTTCCAATTTGGGCCTTGCCCATACCGGCGATGCGGTCTATGAGCTGCTGTGCCGCAGCTACCTGTGCAGCCGGGGCGGCAAGGTGGTGAAAAATCTCCACCGGGATACCGTTGCCATGGTCAACGCCCCGGCCCAGGCGGCTTTTATGGAAATGCTGCTGCCCCATCTGACGGAGGAGGAGCTGGCCTATTACCGCCGGGGGAAAAATGCCCATTCCCACGCCGCTCCCAAGGCGGCGACGGCCCAGGAATACGCCAAGGCTACGGGCCTGGAGACCCTGTTCGGGGCGCTGTACCTGTCCGGGCAGACGGAGCGGATCAACGAGCTGTTCCATTTGATCATCGCACAGTTGTGACCCTGTGAGGATTTGGCGCGTTCAAAGCGGTGATGCTGCGGGACTCCCGTCCTGCTGATTGATAATGCGGAAAATGTCTGTTTCTGCGTATAATTCTCAACATTTCCGCCCGCATTCCTCTTCCGGCCCTGCGGGCCACCTTCAGCTGTGCATTAAGTGGCTGTAAGCCGCTTTGCGGCAACAGCCACTAAACCCTCGGGGGAAGGTTTGCGGCGCCTTCGACGCCCCGCTGCGTTCGTTGCCTACTCGCGTACCACTGCACCGTAGGGGACGGGTCTCCCGTCCCGCCATGTAACCACTACAAATATCCTATAAATGCGTAGTTTTTTCTGCGGGGCGCCGTGGTAACAATGTCGTTGCCCAGCATGGGCTGGCGGAGGCATGGCCATCCGCCCTACAAATATATGGCGGGGAAAATGCGATAGCGGTAATGGAGCGGTTATCCAGCGCTGCGGGTGATAAATTGTTGCATGATCCCATCAAAAACAAACGAAAGGAAGGCCCTATATGGCTTTTGACGCTTTTTATCTCTGCGCTGTACTGGACGAACTGCGTGCGCTGTCGGAACCCCGGGTGGAAAAAATCTACCAGCCGGCCCGGGACACGGTGATCCTGCTGCTGCGCCACCGCGAGGGCCGGTGCAAGCTGCTGTTTGCCATGAACCCTACGGCACCCCGGCTCCATCTGACCACCGCCAGCCCGGAAAATCCGCCGGAGCCGCCTATGTTCTGTATGCTCCTGCGCAAGCACCTGTCCGGCGGACGGCTCATCGATATCCATCAGCCTCCCATGGAGCGCTGTGCAATCTTGACCTTTGAGTGTGTGGACGAAATGGGCGATCTGGTCCGGCGCAGGCTCATTGCCGAGCTGATGGGCCGCACCTGCAACCTGTACCTGCTCAGCCCGGAAGGACGGATCATGGACTGCCTGCGGCGCATTGGACTGGACGAGTCCGCCAAGCGCCAGGCTTTGCCGGGGCTTTACTACCAGGAGCCGGATCCGGTGGAAAAAGAGGATCCCCGGGGCCTGACAGCGGAGGACTATCGGCGCATTTTCACCGCCCCTGGGGCGGATCTGGTCTGCGACCGGCTGATGGATCACCTGGGTGGACTTTCTCCGCTGATCTGCCGGGAGGCGGCGCTGTATGCAGCAGGATGTGTGGATGCCCGCTTGGAAAATGGGGATATCGACACCATTTCTCAAAAAACAGCGGAATTCTTCGGGGAAAATCTTACGAAACCGGCACCCTATGTCTATATCCACAACGGCACGCCGAAGCAGTTTGCCTTCTGTCCCATCCGGCAGTATGGCGAGTGTGAACGGGTGGAGAGCTTCTCGGCCCTGCTAGATCAGTTCTACACCTTGCGGGACCGGAAGGATGCCATGCGGCAAAAGAGCCAGGCGGTGCGCAAGACCGTGCAAAATCTGTGTACCCGGCTGACCCGAAAGCTGGCCATTCAGGAGCAGGAATTGCAGGCCACCTACGACCGGGAGCGGCTGCGGCAGTTGGGAGACATCCTCACCGCCAACATCCACCGGATCGTCAAGGGACAGACCAGCGTCCGGGTGGAGGATTTTTACGATGAGGAAATGAAGTCCATCGACATTCCACTGTCCCCTATTTTGTCCCCCCAGCAGAATGCCGCCAAGTTCTACAAGGACTACACCCGGATGAAAAATGCCGAAAAAGAGCTGACGAAGCAGCTGGAGATCGGTCAGCAGGAACTTCAGTACCTGAAAAGTGTGTTGGAGGAGCTGGACCGGGCCGGGACGGATCAGGAGTTGGATGAGATCAAGCTGGAGCTGCAAGCCGGTGGGTATCTCCGGCAGGAAACAGGGAAAAAGCGGATCAAGGTGGGAAAGCTGCCCCCATTGCGGTTCCAGTCCACCGATGGATTTGACATTTTTGTAGGCAGAAACAACCGACAAAATGAGGAATTGACCTTCAAATCCGCACGGAAGGACGATATTTGGCTCCATGCGTCGAAAGTCCATGGAAGCCATGTGATCATCGCCTGCGCCGGACAAAGCGTCCCGGACGACACCGTGACCCAGGCGGCCCAGCTGGCGGCGTATTACGCTGAGACCACCGGCGGGCAGAATATCCCGGTGGATGTGACAGCGGTGCGGCAGGTGAAGAAGATCCCAAACGGCAAGCCCGGCATGGTGATCTACCACAGCTACCGCACGGTTATCGTCAATCCCTATCCGGACATTGTCGTGGATGAATTGAACGCAGAGCGAAAAGAATGATAAACGCACGGCCCGGGGCACAATGCCCCGGGCCGTGCTTTGTTACCGGATCAAAGCGGTATAAAAATACAGGGCCTGTTTGAAAGGCCCTGTAAGGGAAAATCAACGGTCCAGACCGGCGATGTACGCCTCCAGCCAGGCGACGGTGTTCGTCCATTCCTTGCCGATATACAGGACCTTGTCCTGATTCATCAGGGAGTATTGCACGATGTAAAGACTGTTTTCCTGGTCGGTCTCAAGGAGATCACCGGCCCGCACATCCTGACACATCGCTTCCAGCAGGCCCACCTTATTCTCGGTGGAGCGGATCGAAACGGTCATGCCGTCAGGCAGTTCGTTCACATAACAATACTGAATGGCAGCCGCCTCTGCCGGATCGCTGAAGCCCAGGATGACCTGAGGCAGTTTCAGAAGCTGATCCACGCTACGCTCCACTGCTTCGCTGTACAGCGTATAGCTCCGCTGCACGGTGCGCCCGTTTTTCAGGGTGTAGTACAAATTCAAATTGACAAAGTGTTGCCGGTTCTCGTCGTCATATCTATGCTCTACGGTAGTCTGGTGGATCTGCTCGATCAGCGCCAGACCCTCCGGTGTGTTCAGCTCCCCATTGGCATAGCCATTGGTGCCGGAGCAGTAAAACTCCACACTTTCCACATCTTCCGCCTCCGGCACATACCGGACGACACCAAATACATCCAGCTTCGTCAGTCCCAGGGACACCGCCAGGACCAACGCCAGGGCTGCAAGGCCCACAAAGGCCCGCTTGTGCAGCACCCGCACGGTGCGCTCGATGAGCATCCGCCCGGTGAAATAGCCGATGAGGATACCGATGGCCAGAAACACCGACAGCAGCTCATCCTCGATGGCAAACAGGGCGCAAAATGCACCGGCGCACAGGGTATAGATCACCAGGAAGATCGGTTCCAGCGCCTTGATCGTCAGGAAATCTCCGGCTTTTTCCAGCGCCCGGCGGCGATACAGGACCAGCGCCAGGACCAGCAGACCAATGCCCACCAGACCGAAGATGCCGAAGGTGATCCAGCCGTTGCACAGGTCAACGCCATTGGGCATACGGTCACTTGGGTGAGCATATTTGAAGCTGAACAGGTCGGTGCATTCCATCATCAGCACCACGGGGCAGAACAGGGAGAAGTTTCCGCCGCCGATGACCACGCCGGGCATCAGGGGCTGAAACACGCTGTACAGGAACCACCACACCACATAGGCGAAGAAATTGATGATGCCGTACAGGGCTGCGCAGGCGAAACGGTTGCCGGTGAGCATCATGCACAATGTGGCAAGGCCGAAGAAGTACACATAGGACAGCGACACGCCCAGCAGCCACAGCAGGGCCATATACCACATGGTACCCAGCTTGAACATCATGGCAATGGTGGCTGCCAAATCAGGCAGCAGGGAAAAGAGCAGTCCGGCGGTGACATGGCTCCGGAACTGACGGGTGCGGCTGATGGGCATGGCGTGCAGGGCGTTGCACAGCCGGGCATTGAACAGATCGCCGAACAGCAGCTGGGCGCTTAGAAATGCGTAGCCCATATTGATCATGGAGTAGATCCGGATAAAGGTACCGACAGACTTGACATTGTTGGCGGCCGTGCCATTCAAGGATGTGAGCATGATCAGCAGCGTCCAGATGGTGTACAGCACCCACAATGGCGCAAAGCGGGTGATGTCCTTTTTTCCAAGGGCACTCTTACAAAATGATGTTCTTAACTTCATAATTCACACCTCCCAGTTCATAAATGAATATCTCCTCCAGAGAAAGGGGCAGAAGATCGTAGTATGTGGGGTTCGTGGCTGCGACTTTTGCGGAGGTCTCCTCCACCGTTCCCCGGACGATGAGGGTCTGCATCCGTCCGGACCGGCTCTCGTGGAGAATGTCCAGCCCCTCCGGCACCTGGCCCACCAGCTGCAGCTTCACGGTGTTGCCCTGCATATCCGCAAGGCTCCGCTCCAGCAGCATTTTGCCGTGGTCCATGATGCCCACATGGTCGCAGATGTCCTCCAGTTCCCGCAGGTTGTGGGAGGAGATCAGCACCGTGGTCTGGCGCTCCGCCACATCCGAGAGGATCAAATTCCACACCTGCCGGCGCATCACCGGGTCAAGGCCGTCCACCGGCTCGTCCAAAATCAGCACATCCGGCCGGGTGCAGATGGTCAGGTGGAACGCCGCCTGTTTCTGCATACCCTTGGAGAAGCGGCGGATGGGGCCCTTCTTGGGAAGCTGGAATACCTCGTACAGCCGGGCGAACAGATCGTCGTCGAAATTGGGATAAACATCCCGGTAAAACCGGTGCATTTCTTCCAGAGAAGCGGCAGGGAAGTAGAAAATATCGTCCGGAATGTAGCCGATGCGGCATTTCTGGGTTTCGTTTTCGTAAATGGGCAGGCCCTCCATGGTAATGGAACCATGATCCGGCTGGTAGACACCGGTGAGATGGCGAATGGCGGTGGATTTTCCGGCGCCGTTGGGTCCCACGAGGCCATAGATGGAGCCCTTGGGCACGGTCATGGTCAGATCGTCCAGAGCCTTAAAGCCGCCGAAGGTCTTGGTGACATTTTTCATTTCAAGCATGGCGATTTCCTCCCTCCTGAATGTGGCGAATGATCTGCATGGTGTCGATCCCGGTATCCGTCAGCGCCGCAACGGCCCGATCCAGAGCCTGCCAAAGGGCGATATCGGCGCTTTCCGACCGGATCCCGCAGACGAAGCTGCCCTTGCCGGGGACGGAAGCGATGTAGCCCTCGCTTTCCAGCTGCCGGTAGGAGCGCTGGATGGTGTTGGGGTTGATGGTCAACTGGGTGGCCAGCTCCCGCACAGATGGCAGCCGGTCACCCGGCTGCAAAATGCCGGTGCGGATGTGCTCCCGCAGACCGTCGCAGATCTGGGTGTAGATAGGCCGGGCGTCCCGGTAGTCCAGTGTTACCATATTCGGATCCCTCCTTGTATGAAGTGTACTAACTGTGCTAGTACAGTTAGTATAGCATTCGGGGATTGTGTTGTCAATAGGGGCACGAAAAAATAAAACGACCAAAGCCAAGCTGATTTTGATGGGACTTTTTTGAGTTCCGTGGGATATTTCTGCGAGAAACGTGATAATATCTCAATGGCTCTCGGTGCTTTGGTGAAACTGATGAAAAAGGTACGTAATTCTGTGGATATACTCTTGCTTTTTGTGCGATTTTGCTTTATAATGAGCCATATATTATGGATAGAATAGGGGGCGATGGGCGTTGGGTGAGCTGATCGCAGTGCTGTCCGGCAAGGGCGGCACAGGAAAAACTTCCCTGTGCGCCGGCATTGCCACGGCGCTGGCAGAGGATGGGGCAAAGGTGCTTTGCATTGATTGCGACATTGGACTGCGAAATTTGGATATATCCCTGGGAATGGCAGATTCCGGAGCCTTGAGTTTTTTGGATCTGTGCCAGGGCGGTTATGATTTGGAGCAGGCGACGGCCCATCGGATCTGGTCGAATCTTTCATTCCTAACAGCACCGCTGAACTGTCACCCGGAAGAAGTGGATGAAGTTGCATTCCGGGATCTGTTGCGGCGAGCCCGGGGGAAATTTGACTATGTTTTTCTGGACGCTCCTGCCGGAGTGGACGCCGGCTTCCGGCTGTGCGCCAAAAACGCCGACCGGATCATTCTGGTAACCAACCCAGATCCCTCTGCGATCCGGGATGCTGCCCGCACCGGTCAGGTGCTGGAGGCCATGGGTAAAGAGCAGGTAAAGCTGGTGGTAAATAAGGTCACGGCGAAGCTCTTTGAGATCACCCGGCGTACTGTGGATGATGTGATGGATGAAGCGGGGCTTCCGTTGCTGGGCATCGTGCCGGAGGACGAAAATGTGGTGCTGTGCGCCTCCTTTGACCGTCCGCTGCTTTATAAAAATCGAAAGGGTGCTGCCGCCGCCTGTCGGCGCATTGCCCAGAGAATACAGGGTTTGCCGGTGCCCATGAAGATCCGGTAAATAAAGAAGGAGTGAATTTGTTATGAACATCGCATTTTTGGCCCATGACAAGAAGAAAGAACTAATGGTCCAGTTCTGCACTGCCTACAAGAGCGTTCTGAGCAAGCACAATCTGTTCGCCACTGCCACCACCGGGCGGCTTATTGCGGACAATACCAGTCTGCCTATTACGCTGCTCCTTTCCCATAAGCAAGGCGGTCATCAGCAGATCAACGCCCGGATCGCTTATAACGAGATCGACTTGGTGCTGCTGTTCACCGACCCGAATACCACCGAGCCCTGGGACGATTCCCAGATGATCGAGACCATTCGCCATTGTGACAAGCACAATGTGCCCATCGCCACAAACCTGGCCTCTGCGGAAATGCTCATCATGGGCCTGCAGCGGGGCGACCTGGATTGGCGTGAAATGCTGCATAATAAGCCCCGATACTGATAAGTATTGCCGCTCCTTGCGGCGAAAAGGCAACATGGCGCGCCAATTTGTAATTTATCATTATTTTTTCCTTTGGAGGAACGACATGAGTATCATCAAACCCCGGACCTTGTCCGGCTTTATGGAGCTGCTTCCCGGCAAGCAGGCACAATTCGAGCGGATGCTGACCGTCCTGCGGGACACTTACAGCTCCTATGGCTTCGCCCCTCTGGATACCCCGGTCATCGAGGATGCCCAGATTCTGCTGGCTAAGGGCGGCGGCGAGACCGAAAAGCAGATCTACCGCTTCACCAAGGGTGATAGCGATCTGGCCCTGCGCTTCGATCTGACAGTGCCTCTGGCAAAATATGTGGCGCTGCATTGCAACGAGCTGGCATTCCCCTTCCGTCGCTACCAGATCAGCAAGGTCTACCGGGGCGAGCGGGCCCAGCGGGGCCGCTTCCGGGAATTCTATCA
>CAZGTR010000033.1:0-9871 GCA_964528715.1 uncultured Oscillospiraceae bacterium
AGGAAATGGTAGACATCACCCACGAGCTGGGCAAGGAAGCCATGATGTTCCTGGGCGACCATTGGATCGGCACCGAGCCGTTCATGGACGAGTGGAAGACCATCGGCATTGATGCTGTGGTGGGCTCCGTGGGCAACGGCTCCACCCTGCGGCTGATCTCGGACATCCCCGGTGTCAAGTACACCGAGGGCCGTTTCCTGCCCTACTTCTTCCCGGATACCTTCCACGAAGGCGGCGACCCGGTGAAGGAAGCCAAGGAAAACTGGGTCACAGCCCGCCGGGCCATCCTGCGCAAGCCCATCGACCGGATCGGCTACGGCGGCTACCTGAAGCTGGCCCTCCAGTTCCCCGAATTCATCGACTATATTGAGTCCGTGTGCAACGAATTCCGGGAGCTGTACGACAACATCAAGGGCACCACGCCCTACTGCGTCAAGACCGTAGCAGTGCTCAATTGCTGGGGCAAGATGCGGGCCTGGGGCGCCCACATGGTCCACCACGCCCTGTACCAGAAGCAGAACTATTCCTACGCAGGCATCATTGAAGCCCTGTCCGGCGCTCCCTTTGATGTGAAATTCATCAGCTTTGACGACATCCGCAATGATCCCGATCTACTCAAGTCCATCGATGTGGTCATCAATGTGGGCGACGGTGATACCGCCCATACCGGCGGTGCTGAATGGGAAGATCCCGTCATTTCCTCTGCCATCCGTCAGTTTGTCCACAATGGCGGCGGCTTCATCGGTGTGGGCGAGCCCACCGGCCACCAGTATCAGGGCCGCTACCTGCAACTGGGCAGCGTGCTGGGCGTGGAAAAAGAGACCGGCTTCACCATGAACTACGACAAGTACAATTGGGAGCAGCACCCCGACCACTTCATTCTGGAAGATGTGGCGGACGAAGTGGACTTTGGCGAAGGCAAAAAGAGCATCTTCGCCCAGGAAGGCACCACCATTTTGGTGCAGAAGGAAAAAGAAGTCCAGATGGCAGTCAACGCTTACGGCGACGGTCGCAGCGTGTACGTCTCCGGTCTTCCCTACTCTTTCGAGAACAGCCGTGTGCTGTACCGGGCCATTCTGTGGTCCGCCCACGCCGAGCAGGAGCTGCATAAGTGGTTCTCCAGCAACTATAACGTGGAGGTCCATGCCTTTGTAGAAAACCGCAAATACTGCGTGGTCAATAACACCTACGAGCCCCAGGACACCACCGTTTACACCGGTGACAGCAGCTTCCAGCTGCACCTGGAGGCCAACGAGATCCGCTGGTACGAAATTTAAGGAGTAAGGGAATGGATACGCTATTACAGAGTGTCCTCAGCCATTTTCCCCTGGACAGCGCTCCTGTTTCCTGTGAGCGTTACGGCTGCGGTCATATCAATGAGACTTATCTGGTGGTCACTGCCACCCAACGGCGCTATATTCTGCAAAAACTCAGTAACCGAGCTTTCCCAAACATCGCCGCCCTGCAAGAGAACATTGCCGCTGTCACCGCCTATCTGCACACACAGGTAGCAGAGCCCAACCAGGCCCTCACGCTCATCCCCACACTGGATGGAAAGCAGTGGTATCACCATGGTGAAAACAGCGATTGGCGCATTTATGATTTCATCGAAAACTCCATCTGCCTGCAAGCACCGGAAACCCCGGAAGATTTCTATCAATCCGCCATTGCTTTTGGCACCTTCCAGCAGCAGTTGAAGGATTTCCCCGCTGCCCAACTTCATGAGACCATCGAGAAATTCCATGATACGCCCAATCGTTACCGCCTGTTTAAGCAGGCCGTGGCAGCAGACGTGATGGGCCGCGCCCAGCACGTGCAGGCGGAGATTGACTTTGCCCTTGCCCACGAAGCCGTAGGCAGCCGGCTGACTGCCCTGCTTGCCCAGGGAGCACTTCCTCTGCGTGTTACTCACAACGATACGAAGCTGAACAACGTCATGCTCCGTGCAGACACACGCACCCCGCTTTGTGTCATCGATCTGGACACCACCATGCCTGGCCTCAGTGCCTACGATTTTGGTGACTCCATCCGTTTTGGCGCCGCTACCGCAGCCGAGGACGAGAAAGATCTGACCAAAATGACCATCGATCTGGAATTATACCGCACCTTCGCTAAGGGTTTTCTCACCGCCTGCCCGGGGCTTACGCCCCAGGAACGTGCGTCTCTGCCCCTTGGGGCGTTGACCATGACGCTGGAATGCGGTGTGCGTTTTTTGACGGACTATCTGGATGGTGACCATTACTTTGGTATCCACTATCCCACCCACAATCTGGATCGCTGCCGCACGCAATTCAAGCTGGTCAGCGAAATGGAAAAGAACTGGGCTGCCATGGAGCGGATCATACAAGAGCAATCCGTATAACCCATCCAAAAGGGCGTGCCAACGGCACGCCCTTGCTTTTCCTTTCGTAATACGTTACAATAGCTGTAAGCTTTACTGGAGGTTTTTTTATGGATAAACGTCCTAATATCATTCTGTTAATGGCAGATCAAATGCGGGGGGACTGTCTGGGGATCAACGGTCATCCGGATGTGAAAACACCCTTTCTGGATTCTCTGGCAGCAGAGGGTGTACGCTACACCAACGCCTATTCCGCCTGCCCCACCTGCGTCCCCGCCCGGGCGACACTGTACACCGGAATGTCCCAGGCCAAGACCGGTCGTGTGGGTTATGAAGATCTCATTCCCTGGAACTTTGCCCACACTCTGGCTGGGGAATTGAGCAACGCCGGATATTATACCCAGTGCGTGGGCAAAATGCACGTACATCCCCTGCGGAACAATCTGGGCTTTCACGATGTGCGCCTGCACGACGGATATCTCCATGCCTATCGCCGCCCGGATACCCCCTCTTTTGAAGATCAGCGGGTGGCAGATGACTACTACTGGTGGCTGAAAAATCAGCTTGGTGCCGCCGCAGACCCGGTGGACACCGGCCTGGACTGCAACAGCTGGGTGGCCCGTCCCTGGATCTACGAGGAAAAATACCACCCAACCAACTGGGTGGCCAGCGAATGTCTGGATTTTCTTCGTCGCCGGGACCGGAGCAAGCCATTTTTCCTGATGGCAAGCTTTGTCCGTCCTCATCCCCCGCTGGACGCCCCCCAATATTACTTTGACCTTTACAACAACAAGGATCTTGCTGCTCCCTATCAGGGCGACTGGAACGACCAGGACCGGATGATCCGGGATGGACACAGTTACCACGCCCAATCCAGCCCCAGCGACCCGGAATACATCCGGCAGCTGCGGGTGGGCTACTACGCCGCCATCACTCACATGGATCACCAGATCGGGCGGCTGATCTCCGCGCTGGTGGAGCAGCAGCTGATGGACAACACCGTGATTCTCTTTGTATCCGACCACGGCGAAATGCTGGGTGACCATCTGATGTTCCAGAAGGCCAAGCCCTATCAGAGCAGCATCCATGTTCCCCTGTTTCTCTCCGGCCCGGAGCGGCTGGTGGGCCCACACGGCACCGTTCGGGAGGATCTGGTAGAGCTGCGGGATGTAATGCCCACGCTGCTGTCCCTTGCCGGTGCGCCCATCCCCGAAACCGTGGACGGCCAGAGCATTCTGCCACCGGTGCAGCGGGAATATCTCCACGGCGAACACACCCTTGGAAACGACTCCATGCACTTCATCGTCACAAACCGGGACAAATATATCTGGTACTCCCAGACGGGCAAGGAGCTTTATTTTGACCTGATGTCTGACCCCCACGAAAGCCACAATGCCATTAAAGAACCCGGCAACGAAGCCCGGGTGGCGCTCCTGCGCAATCACCTGATCCGGGAGCTAAAAGATCGGGAAGAAGGATACAGCGACGGTCAGCACCTCATCGTGGGCAAACCACCCGTCACCGTCCTCCGCCACCCAAAGACCTGAACACAGGAAAGGCCTTCCAATTTCATCATTGCGCAAAGTGCAGGAAAACCGGCGGTTTTCCTGCACTTTTTTCTTTTGCCGTTGGATTTGTAACATTTCACCATAGGCAGTATATCCCCAGGTCCTCCCGTGAATATTCCTCACAAAAGTTTGATTTTCACGGAATTCTGTTTGACAATTTTCCATGTATGTGGTAGAATTTCTCCAGAAGTTAGCAGCTGCTAATCCAAAGGATCAGCAGCTTTTCAAAAATCCAGCTGTTAGCCTACGCTAACAGCTATATCGAGAGGGAATTCTTATGATGATCAACAAACGACTGATCCGTTCCGTCGAAGAAAGCAAAAAATACATCACCGGAAATGTGGCCTGCCAATGGGTGGCCCTGTGCGCCAACATCGCTATGATGGGCGCCGTGGCCTACTTTTTGCAAAGCCTGTACCATGGCACCCACACCGGTGCGAATATTCTGCGCACCGCCGCCATCGGCATCGGCGCCATTGGTGTGCGGGTGGTGTGCAACCTTCTCTCTGCCCGGATGGGATATCTGTCCAGCAAGGTGGTGAAAAAGACCCTCCGGGGCCAGATCTACCGCAAGCTCCTGTCTTTGGGCAGTAGCTACGCCCAGCAGGTGAACACTTCCCAGGTGGTCCAGGTCGCCGTGGAGGGCGTGGATCAGCTGGAGACCTACTTTGGTGCCTATCTGCCCCAATTCTTCTACGCCATGCTGGCCCCGCTGACCCTGTTTCTGGTGCTGAGCTTCATCAGCCTACCCAGTGCCATATTGCTGCTCGTGTGCGTGCCCCTGATCCCGGTGACCATCGTGGCGGTGCAGCGGTGGGCCAAGAAGCTGCTGAGCAAATACTGGGGCCAGTACACCGCTCTGGGTGACACCTTTCTGGAAAATCTCCAGGGCCTGACCACCGCCAAGATCTACCAGGCAGACGAATTCAAGCACCGGCAAATGAACGAACAGTCGGAGCATTTTCGCAAGATCACCATGAAAGTGCTGACCATGCAGCTCAACTCCATTACCATCATGGACCTCATCGCCTACGGCGGCGCCGCTCTGGGCGTGATCCTGGCGGTGACCCAGCTGCGCAGCGGAGCCGTGAGCCTTGCAGGATGCCTGATGATCATTCTGCTGGCGGCAGACTTCTTCCTGCCCATGCGGCTATTGGGCTCTTATTTCCACATTGCCATGAACGGCATGGCAGCAAGCGACAAAATATTCGCCCTGCTGGACTTGCCTGAGACCAAGCGTGGCTCCCGTACCCTGGGCCCGGACCACACCATTCAATGCAAGGATCTGCATTTTTCCTACGACGGCAGCCGGGATATCCTCAATGGACTGGATCTCACCTGCCCCATGGGCAGCTTCACCGCATTGGTGGGCGAAAGCGGCTGTGGCAAATCCACCCTTTCTTCTCTGCTCATGGGCCGCTGCCCAAGCTACCGTGGCACCGTCACCATTGGTGGCATTTCCCTTTCCGACATTTCCGAAAGTAGCCTTATGGCCTCCTTTACCTACATCAGCCACCAGAGCTACCTGTTCAAGGGCACCATCCGGAAAAACCTGCTGATGGCCCGGCCCGGCGCCGGGGAGGATACCCTCTGGCAGGTATTGGAACAGGTAAATCTGGCTAATTCCCTCCGTAGCGAACAGGGGCTGGACACCAAGCTGACGGAAAAAGCCGCCAACCTCTCCGGCGGGCAGCGGCAGCGGCTGGCCCTGGCCCGGGCGCTACTTCACGACAGCCCGGTGTATATTTTTGACGAAGCCACTTCCAACATCGATGTGGAAAGCGAAAATGACATCATGGCTCAGATCCGAAATCTGGCAAAGACCAAAACCATCATTCTCATTTCCCACCGGCTTGCAAATGTGGTGGATGCGGATAATATCTATGTCCTGTCTGGGGGAAAGGCCCTGGAAAACGGCACCCATGCCCAGCTTTTGGCAAAAAATGGGGAATATGCCCGGCTGTGGAACGCACAGCAGGAACTGGAACACTACACAACAGGAGGTGCAAAGGCATGAAACGAAGCGGTTTTCGAGTCATGACCCGGCTGATCGGTCTGGTCAAGCCCCTGGCAGGCTTTATGATCCTGGCCATTGTCATGGGTCTGATCGGTCATCTCTGCGCCAGCTTTATCACCATTTTGGGCGGCTACGCCATTTTGCAGCTATTGCGGCCAGACTTCTCCCTGTCTTTGGGGCTGATTTTCACACTTGCGGTGCTGTTTGCGCTGGTGCGTGGTATTTTGCGCTACGCTGAGCAGGCCTGCAACCACTTTATCGCCTTTAAGCTCCTGGCCCTGATCCGGGACAAGGTCTTTTCCGCCCTACGGCGGCTGTGCCCCGCCAAGCTGGAGGGCAAGGACAAGGGCGATCTGATCTCCATCATCACATCGGACATCGAGCTATTGGAGGTTTTCTACGCCCACACCATCTCCCCCATCTGCATTGCGGTACTCTTTGGCATCGTCATGGTTTCCTTTGTGGGAAGCTATCATTGGGCTCTGGGTCTACTGATGGCAGTCGCCTACCTGACGGTGGGACTGGTGATCCCGGTGCTGACCTCCCATTTCAGCGGCAATGACGGCCTGCATTTTCGCACCAAGTCCGGTCATCTTTCCGCCTTTGTGCTGGACAGCCTCCGGGGCCTTTCCGAAATTCTCCAGTACGGTCAGGGTCAGGCCCGGCTGGAGGCCATGGACCGGCACACCGATGACCTTTCCGTAGAGGAAGCCCGGCTCAAAGCCACCGCCGGTCGGAACACCGCCGTGACCAACGGCGTGATCCTGATCTTCGACCTTGCCATGCTGTTTCTCTCCGCACGGCTCTGCGGCTTTGAAGGCTGCCTCATCGCAACGCTGGCCCTGATGAGTTCTTTCGGTCCAGTGGTGGCCCTGGCTGCTCTGGGCTCCACCCTGCAAAATACCTTTGCCGCCGGAAACCGGGTGCTGGACATTCTGGACGAGACACCCCTGGTGGAAGATATCTCCGGGCGGGAAAACACCGCTTTTTCCGGTGCCGAAGCCCAAAATGTCACCTTCTCCTACGGCGACGAGACCATTTTGAAAGACTTTTCCCTTTCCATCCCCGCCGGAAAGATCACCGGCATTCAAGGCCGCTCCGGCTCCGGAAAGTCCACCTTCTTGAAGCTACTGATGCGCTTCTGGCAAGTACAGCAAGGACAGATCCAAATTTCCGGCAAAAATGTAGACGACATCAATACCGAAGACCTCCGGACAATGGAAAGCTTCGTGACCCAGGATACCCACCTGTTCCACGACTCCATCCGGAACAATCTGCAAATTGCGAAACTGAATGCCACAGACGAGGAGATCATCGCCGCCTGCAAGCAGGCCTCCGTGCATGATTTTATCATGAGCTTGCCCCAAGGCTACGATACAGAGGTGGGCGAGCTGGGCGACACCCTCTCCGGCGGCGAGCGGCAGCGCCTGGGGCTTGCACGTGCTTTTCTCCACGATGCGCCTTTCCTGCTGCTGGATGAACCGACTTCCAATCTGGACAGCCTGAACGAAGCAGTGATCCTCAAGGCTCTGGACGAAGCCAGAGCGGACCGCACCGTGGTGCTGGTATCTCACCGTGCTTCCACCATGGGCATTGCAGACAGGGTCTACACCGTCGAGCACGGGAGGATGAGCTGATGAATACCGCAGCCAAACGCCAGCGGGAAAAAGAGACCGTCAGCCTGATGATCCGGCTTTACTGCCGGAAAAATCACGGCGGCAAGGCTCTGTGCCCCGACTGCGCCGCTCTGGATACCTATGCCCGGCAGCGCAGTGATCGCTGCCCCTTTATGGAGACGAAAACCTTTTGCTCCAACTGCAAAGTCCACTGTTACAAGCCGGAAATGCGGGAAAAGATCCGCGCTGTCATGCGCTTTTCCGGCCCTCGAATGCTCCTGTACCATCCGGTGATGGCTCTGCGCCATGTCATCGAGACCAAAAAAGAACAACATCGATTGGAGAAAACACCATGAAAAAGATCCTATACATCATCCTTGGCTGTATTGGCGTTGGCCTTGGTGCCGTAGGTACCGTGGTCCCCATGCTCCCCGCCTTCCCCTTTCTTATGCTGGCAGCCTTCTGCTTCGCCCGTAGCTCGCAAAAATTGGATCACTGGTTCCGTAGCACCCGGCTGTACAAGGACAATCTGGAAGACTTCGTAGCCGGTCGTGGCATGACCAAGGCTGCCAAAATTCGGATCATGGTCACCGTTACGCTGCTCATGAGTATTGGCTTTACCATGATGGCGCTAAAAAGCGTCACTGTAGGCTGCGCTGTGCTAGCTGCTGTATGGGCGTTCCACATCATCTATTTTCTCTTCGGTATCAAAACCATCCCTGCCAAGCAGGAGGCGCACGCCGCATGAAAAGGTTGCTGAACCTCGCTCTGCTTTTCAGCTTTCTGCTGACCATGCTCGTTCCCCTCACTGGTGTAACATTTCACAAACTGGCTTCTGTTCTATTTTTGCTGCTGACCGCCGTTCACACGGTGCTCTACCGCAAAAAGCTCACGTCGAAGCGCTGGCTGCTGCTTTTTCTCATCATACTCTGCTTTGTCACCGGCATTGTCGGAATGATTTTTGACGGGATCATCCCACTGCTGGCTCTGCATAAGGTCCTTTCTATGGCGGCACTCGCTTTTCTTGCCATTCATCTTTTTGTTCACCGCCGTAAAATGGCCTAAAAATCCCCCCTATGGCTTTCTGCCATAGGGGGGATTTGTTACTCCGAGAAGGTATATTTGATGAAATTGCCCTTGCCGTCGCCGGTGTTGATGATCACATCGCCGTTGGCCGCCTCCACGATCTCCAGAATTGGAAAGCGTCCATTGGCCTTAACATAGCTCTCCGGGCTTTCCGCCTCCACTTCCAAGAATTCCTTTTTGCAGTGATCAGCGCCGCCACAGGGGTTGATGTCCTGGATCAAAACTTCATATTCGTGCATTTTGGTCACTCCTGTCCTGTCATTTGGGGATTTCCCCGGTGAGGACATTATATCACAGATTTTTCCCCTTCGTAAGCATTTTTTCTGCCACCGTGACAATGACCAGCATCAGCACCGCCACGCCCGTTCCGGCAATCAGATCCAGCACCGAGTGCTGCTTGATGAACACCGTCGCCAAGGCGATGGAGATACTCAAAATGCCGGTGCTGATCTTCACCAATTTATTCCCTTTCAGCTTCTCATTGCGAAGCAACGAAAACCACAGTGCCAAGGAAGAAGAAACGTGCATAGACGGCATACAATTCCGCGGCGGCGAATCATTAGCGTAGATGAACTGCACCAGTTTCGTCAACACATTGCTCCGGCCCAGTGTTTCAAAATTCGGGCGCAAAGATATCGGAATACCATTTGGCACCAAGGTGCAGAAGATCATGGGCAGCAGCATACTGCCGATGCCCAGCGCCGCCGTGCGCAAAAAGGTCCTTTTCTCACATTTCGCCGCATGCCAATATACCGCAATGATATACACATACCACAGCATATACGGAATGACGAACCACTCGCAAAAAGGGATATATTGATCCCATGCGCTTTCTACCAGCCAGACTTCCCGGTCTGAGATTGCCATTTTCAGCACCGCATACCAGATACAATTCAAGGGCCAGTAAAGGGCCAGCAGCACATAAGTGTGTGTTTTTACATATCCTGTCAGTTTTTTCATTTTCGTCAGCTTTCTTTCCATAATCTTTAAGATTATACCACAGAAAGGCGATGTGCATTATGAAAAAAATGTAAATTCTTTGTAATTTTGGGCCGCAACAACAAATGGCGGGGCGTCGAGGGCGCCGCCCCCTACAATGGGCAGCCCACCAAGGCAAAGCAGAAGGCCCTGCCAGTTTGGCAGGGCCGGTTGTATTACAGTTCGCAGTTGCCTACGGTTCTGGGGAAGGGCAGCACATCCCGGATGTTGCCCATACCGGTCAGGTACATGACCATCCGCTCGA
>CAZGTR010000034.1:0-9818 GCA_964528715.1 uncultured Oscillospiraceae bacterium
AACAACATCGGGCTGGATATGGATATCTCCATCCGCTGTAATGGCGAGTATTCCTACCGCATTTCCGACCCCATGCTGTTCTATAAAAATGTCTGTGGCAACGTCACTGCCGACTACACCCGTGACCAGTTGGACAGCCAGCTGAAATCCGAATTCCTCACAGCCTTGCAGCCGGGATTTGCCCGTATCTCGGAGCTGGGCATCCGCTATTCCGCCCTGCCCGGTCACGCAGCCGAGCTGGCAGAAGCCATGAACCAGGCCCTCAGCGCCAAGTGGAGCGGCCTGCGGGGCATCAGCATCGTGTCCGTGGGGGTCAACGCCGTCAACGCCGACCCCAAGGACGAACAGACCATCAAGACCCTGCAACGCACCGCCGTCTACCGCAACGCTAATATGGCTGGCGCCGCTATGGTTGACGCCCAGGCCGAAGCCATGAAGGCTGCCGCTTCCAATGAAAACGGCGCCATGATGGGCTTCATGGGCGTGAATATGGCACAGCAGGTTGGCGGTCTCAATGCCAACGCCCTGTTCCAGATGGGCGCGCAAGCTCCTGCAGCCTCCAAGGACAGCTGGAAATGCAGCTGTGGCGCTGTAAACACCGGCAAATACTGCACAGAATGTGGGGAACCTGCTGGTTGGAAATGCAGCTGTGGCAGTATCAATCGTGGCAACTTCTGCCCCAACTGCGGCGCAAAAAAGCCAGTGGCCACAGTGCGCTTGCGCTGCGATAAATGCGGCTGGGAGCTGGAGGATCCATCTCATCCTCCGAAATTCTGCCCCAACTGCGGTGACCGCTTCGACGAAAACGACATTCAATGACATTCACAGGGAAGCGTCAGAACTTAAAAAAGCCCGAGGGTAGACCATTTGGTCGCCCTCGGGCTTTCACTGTATCACATTGATATGTAAGCGTCAACCTACCAGCGACTTGCGGTATGGCAGTGACTTAGGCTCTTCCACATATGCTTATTTTGGGGTTTCTCCCTGGCTGATGTTGTTGATTTTCTGATCTTGATACAGTTCGTTTTGCACGATTTCCGCTTTATCTCCAATAAATGCCTTCGCTGCATACTCGTCCCCCTGCAACTGCCACATAAACCATGCTGTTACATATCCATTGGCAGAATAGAGCATTTCACCGTGGGGCGTGTCTTTTCTGCGGAGCATGATTTTATCGGACGGAATATCGTTATAGATTGCTTCCAACTGCTCGCCGGTCACCACCCAATCATCACCGCCGCCTGCACCCGAAATCAGCATGATTGGAATATTGACTTTCGCTGCGTCATACTCCCAAAGTAAGTTATGCGCCAGTTCCTTATTCGTTGGCGAAAGAGAAACTGCTGCCTTGAACACATCGCTGTGCTGCTGGGTGGTAATGGCGTTCATCACACCCGCACCGCCCTGGGAATGTCCGACAATACCCACATTTTCAAAATCGATCTTGCCGAAGAAAATGTTCTCCTGCTCGTTGACGATTTCATTTTCGTTCAGCACTTCCAGATAGCGAATACACATTTCGGATGAAAACCCGTTCCAGTCATATTCTTCCTCTGTACCGATCACAAGAAATCCCCACGAGGCAAAATGCTCCGTAACTGCCATATACTTGGACATGGGAACGCCGGTGCCATTGGACAAAACGATCACAGGATAGGTATTTTTACCGTTTGTCAGGTCGTCTGGATAGCAGATGATATATTTGCCAAAGCCTTGCAATGTCGTCTGCTCGTATGTAGAAACACTGTGGCTGCCGCTTGCCATGTATTTTGCTTCGATCTCACCGCCTGTTTGCACCGTTTTCTGATAGTCTTTCGGGGCAGAGGGCAAATTCCCAAGGCATTTCACCAGCAAAAACACACCTATAACCAGTATTAAAATAATAATTCCTGCGATTTTCAAAACTATTTTCATTAAATTCCTTTCCAATCTTGACGAGTCGTTTGGTTTTTACTATAATATACTCGCTGTGACATTTGTATCAGTAACAACATTGTATGCAGAAAAAGCATCTCAGTCAAGAGGTTGAAGAAAAATGAGACAAACAGGCGAAACTGTATCACCGAATAGTAACGAGGGACGGAATCGTTATGTTCTTGAACATATTACAGTGGCACTCATTGAACTGATGGGAAGCTATCCCTTTGAGGAAATATCCATCAGCCAAATCTACCAAGAGGCGCAGGTGGGACGCGCTTCCTTTTACCGTAATTTTGAAAGCAAACGAGATGTTCTTGAAAAGCACTTGATCGTTTTGATACAGGAATGGGGCAAGGAATTTGAGGCAACCGGCGACAGAAACGCCTTTTCGGAAACGCTTTTGAGGCACTACTACACATACAAGGATTTCTATTTGCTACTCTATCGGCATGGGCTTTCCGGTATGATCTACGATAATCTTCGTGCTGCGTGCAAATTAGACGAAGCGCAATCTAATTTGGAACGATACGGGAAATCCATGTTCGCCGGAATGCTGTTTGGCTGGCTGGATGAATGGATGCGGCAGGGAATGCCAGAAAGCCCGGGGGAACTGATTTTATTGACGGAAAATCATGCAGATATGCCAAAACCATAAAAAGAGCCTAAGCCACCGCCTAACCGGGCAGTGACTTAGGCTCTTTTATTCTATGATAACGTTTTGACGATTTTTAATGATAAATTATTTCTGCGATGATAATTTCTTCTGCTCGGTTTCGGATACTATTCATCATTCCGATCCATAGCATTTGATCATACTGCTTCAAATCTTCTGTCATGTTCTCAGTAGCCTTCATCTGCTCAATGATAAGCTCAAGACGGTTCTGTACTTGCTCGTTCAAATCGGCAAGGTATGTCCACAGCTTACCGCTAAGACAGAGCTGACTATACAGGATAGGGCGATGTTCTTTGATATGATCCCTGTGCATCCGTCCCCACCGACCAATTGGTCTGTTGTCTATATCCAAATAAATATCGGGAATGCAATAGTATCCACAATGCGTATAAGTTAATGCTTGCATGATGTGTACCTCCAATAGTTTTCCTTTATCGGGAGGTAAATCTACTGCTGAATACTGCGATTTTATCATTCTTTATGAAAGCCATTCATTTGTTAAATGCTATGGGGATAGCAAAATTCCTTTGGGTGCATGGATGAATTTTTACCAGCGAAGAATAAACGAAAATCCCAAGAGCAAGCCTGATCAGGTTCGCCCTTGAGATTTTCTCTCGGAGATTTTACGTTTACATTGATATTTCCAGAAACAGTACAGCTTACTGGATCATATTCAGAAAATCGTCTTCCGAAAGGATCGGGATCCCCAATTCACGGGCCTTGCGCTCCTTGGAGCCGGCATTTTCGCCTACGACAACATAGGAAGTCTTTTTGGACACGGAACCGGCTGCTTTTCCACCAAACAGCTCGATCTTCTCCGTGGCTTCCTCCCGGGTGAACTTGCTGAGGGCGCCAGTGAGCACGAAGGTAAGCCCTGCAAAGCGGGTATCTGTGACGGCCCGCTTGCTTTCAAAATTCACGCCCGCTTCACGAAGACGCTGCACCATGTGCTGGGATTGCGGCTGGGCAAACCAGTCTGCGATGTTCTTTGCCGTAACGGCACCTACATCGCTGACCTGGGTCAGTGCCTCCTCCCCTACCGCCATCAGCGCATCCAAAGAGCCAAATTCCGCAGCCAGGACCTTACCGGTCTTGGCACCAACCTGGCGAATGCCCAGGGCGTAGATGAGCCTTGCCACATCCTGCTCCTTGCTGGCTTCAATGGCCGCAAGAAGCTTCTTAGCGGCAGTGTCGCCCTTTTGCCAAAGGGACTTTAGCTCCTCCAAGGTCAAATAGTAAATATCCGCCGGGGATCTCAGATATCCCTTTTCAATCAATGCGTCCACGATGGCGCTGCCCAGACCGTCGATATCCATAGCATCCCGGCTGACGAAGTGGGCAATGTTCCGGCTCAGCTGGGCGGGGCACTCGGCACCGGTACAGCGCAGGAATGCGCCATCCTCGTCCTGCTCCGTGGGGGCACCGCACACCGGGCAATGCGCCGGCAGCCGGTAGGCCACGGCTCCCGCCGGGCGCTTGCTCCTGTCCACTTCCAGAATTTCCGGGATGATCTCCCCTGCCTTGCGGATGAATACCGTATCACCAATACGGATGTCCCGCTGGGTGATGAAATCCTGGTTGTGCAATGTTGCGTTGGTGACGGTGGTGCCTGCCAGCCGCACAGGACGGACCACCGCTTTCGGTGTCAGCACGCCGGTGCGCCCCACCTGCACCACGATATCCTCCACCACCGTAGGCTTGATCTCCGGGGGATATTTATAGGCAACAGCCCATTTGGGGCACTTGGCGGTACTGCCCATAGCTTCCCGCTGGGAAAGGTCATTGACCTTGATCACGGCACCGTCGATGTCGCAGGAGAGCGTCTCCCGGCTGTCGTTGATGTCCAACACCCGGGCCATGATATCCTCTGGTGTGCGCAGCATTCGGTTGTCGATGACCTTGAATTTCAGCGTTCTTAGAAAATCAAGAGACTCCTCGTGGCTCTGGAAGTTCACACCATCTGCCAGCTGGACATTGAAAATCAGAATGTCCAGCTTCCGCTGGGCTGTGATCTTGGAGTCCAGCTGACGCAGCGAGCCTGCGGCAGCGTTGCGGGGATTGGCAAACAGGGGCTTGCCCAGTTCCTCCTGGCGCTGGTTCAGCGCCTCAAAACTCTTTTTTGGCATGAACACTTCGCCACGAACGATAAGCCGCTCTGGCGCACCCTCCAGCCGCATGGGAATGGAACGAATGGTTTTCAGGTTTTCAGTCACGTCCTCACCGGTCACACCGTCACCCCGGGTGGCACCCCGGACAAACAGACCGTTTTCGTATTCCAGGGCCACAGAAAGGCCGTCGATCTTGGGCTCGACCGAAAAGACACTACCCGGATAGGTTTCCAGGGTCTTGGTGACGAATTCCGTCAGCTCCTCCGGAGAAAATACATCCTGCAGGCTCATCAGCGGCACCGGATGGGCCACCTTGTCGAATTTGGTCAGGGCCTCGCCGCCGACTCGCTGGGTGGGAGAGTCCGGCGTCACCAACTCCGGGTTGGCTTTTTCCAGGTCCTCCAGCTCCCGCAGCAGTCGATCATATTCGAAGTCCGGCATGGTTGGTGCGTCCTGCACATAGTATCGGTAATTGGCCTCTTTCAAAATCTGGCAAAGCTCTTCAATTCTCTTTTTCGCTTCCATTGTATCCTCCCGTTTGGAAAAATGTATCGGGTACCTGTCCGACGATGATGGTCTCCGCCACCACGACTTCACTTGTGACCGTGAAGCTCTCCGTTCGGCCCAACACCAGAATGGTCACATCTACGCTGACATCCATGGTGATCTTTTGCAGGGTCTGGTTGATCCCGGCCTCGGTGAAGTGGCTTTCAAATGCGGCATCCGAATTGCTGATGGAGATGATCCGCACCGGGATCTGGGGCCCCCGACCGGAGAGAAACTCCGGAAAGACCAGACTGCCCAGGGGAATGCCCAGATCTGTGGTGTCCATGGCAAGGATCTCGTCGTTGATGATGTTCAAAATGCTGGTTTTCAGCCGGTTGACCTCGCTCATGTTGGTCTTCAGAGCGGTGATCTTCCCATCCAGGTCTTTTTCAAAGTAGATGATCCGGTCGTACTGGATATTATTGTTCTCAATTTGAGCGTCAATAGCGTCGTTGATCAGATCGGATGTGGTATTTTTCAGCTGTGTTTCCGCCAAGGAACGGATGGTGCCATGGAATTTGATCCGGAACAGGATCAACATGACCACCGCCACCACAGAAAGAAACAGCACCCACCCCAGAAATTTACGCAACCAGCGGCCCATGGTATCACCTCGTGGTCATTCTATGGGCCGGGAGCGCCGAATATTACAGTTTTTTCATGTGCGCCGTGGCGGTTTTCGCCATGAGCTTCTTGGTGCCGATCTGGTCGAATGCAATCTCCAGTAGGGCATCGCCGCCCATTTTCATCACGGACAGCACCATGCCTTTTCCAAATGCGGTGTGCTCCACCATGTCGCCCTTATTCAGATCCAATGCAGGAGCGCTGCTGACCGGTCTGGATGGCACGCTGCTGAAGCTTGTCCGTTTGGGCGGCGCATAGGCTGTGGTTCTGGACGCATAGGCGCTGCTCTGGGAAAAGGCCGGGCTTGTGTAGCCGCCCCTTTTCACGATTTCATCCGCTGGTAGCTCCCGCAGGAACCGGGACGCCATGGCAGCATTGGTGCGTCCGTAGAGCATTCGTTGCCGGGCGTAGGAAATGGTCAGCGTCTCCTTGGCCCGGGTGATGGCGACATAGCACAGTCTGCGCTCCTCCTCCATCTCCTCGGCGTCTCCGATGGCTTTCAGCCCTGGAAACAGACCGTCCTCAAAGCCCACCAGAAACACATGAGGAAATTCCAGGCCCTTGGAGGAGTGCATGGTCATCATCACCACTGCGTCGTCGCTGTCGTTATACTCCTCAATGTCCGTATACAGGGCAATCTCCTCCAAAAAGCCTGCCAAAGTGGGCGTTTCGGCATTTTCAATGTAAGTGTTGAAGCTGGATTTCAGCTCTCGGATGTTTTCAAGCCGGGTCTTGTTCTCCTCCGTATCCTTCTTTTGAAGCATATCGATATAGCCAGTGCGGATCATCAGCTCCTCGTAGAACTCCGGCAGACTCATGCCCTCGTCCAAAAGCTGGGCCAGCCCCTCGATGATGGATGTAAAGTTGTTCAGCTTCGGGGCCATTTTTTCCAGGGGCGCATAGCCGGCAGGGTTCGCAATGACCTCATACAGGGGCAGATTTTCCGCTGCTGCCAGCCGCCGTGCAGTCTCCAGAGACTTGTCTCCCAGACCCCGGGGCGGGTTGTTGATGATCCGGTTTAGCCGCAGATCGTCAGAACGGTTGTTGATCACGCAAAGATATGCCAGCATATCCTTAATCTCCGCCCGGTCAAAGAAGCGGGTGCCGCCAATGACCCGGTACGGAATGCCGTTACGCTTCAGTGCATATTCCAGAGCGTTGGATTGGGCATTGGTGCGGTACAAGATCGCATTGTCCTTGAAGCCCTTTCCTTTGCACTGACTGAGAATCTGACCGGCTACAAAACTGGCTTCTGCCCGCTCGTCAGCAGCCTCATAAACGATGACCGGCTTGCCTTCCCCATTGGCAGTCCAAAGTCGCTTTCCCTTGCGACCTTTATTGTTGACGATGACCGCATTGGCGGCATTCAAAATGGCTTGAGTGGAACGGTAGTTCTGCTCCAGTCGGATGACCCGGGCACCCCGATACTGCTTTTCAAAATCCAGGATGTTCTCGATGGTGGCGCCCCGGAAGCGGTAAATGCTCTTGTCGTCGTCGCCCACCACGCAGATATTTTCATGTCCACCGGCCAGTAAACTGGTCAGCAGATATTGCAGATGGTTGGTGTCCTGGTACTCGTCTACCAGCACATAGCGGAATTTTCGCTGATAATACTGCCGGATGTCCTCGTTCTCTTGTAAAAGTCGGACGGTGAGCAGAATGATGTCGTCAAAGTCCACGGCATTGTTTTCTTTTAACCGGGTCTGGTACTTTTTGTAGGCTCGGGCAATGTGCTTCAGCTTGATATCGCCGCTGATATCCGCAGCTTCTTCCATTTCTTCCGGGAGGACCATCTTGTCCTTCTGGCGGCTAATGATGGACAGCACATACTGGGGCGGGAAGGTCTTGTCGTCCAGGCCCATGTCCCGGATGACCTCTTTCATGATCCGCTTGGAGTCGTCCGTGTCGTAAATGGTGAAGCTGCGACCGTAGCCCAGCCGCTCAATGTCCCGGCGCAGGATCCGGCAGCAAGCGGAGTGGAAGGTCATGGCCCACACATCCTCGGCCTCCGGCCCCAGCATGGCCCCCAGACGGGCTTTTAGCTCGTTGGCGGCCTTGTTTGTGAAGGTGATGGCGATGATGCTCCAGGGCACTGCCGGGCGCAGAGCACAAAGATACTCCGCCCGGCGAAGGTCCAGCTCTGTTGCGTCAGCTCCCAGCTGCTCCAGAAATTCCACATCTTCTTCCGTCACTGTGCCCGGAATGTCGTTGGCACTGGGGTCACTGCCGGCACCGAAGCGGATGAGGTTTGCGATTCGGTTGATCAGCACGGTGGTCTTGCCGCTGCCTGCTCCTGCAAGAAGCAACAGCGGTCCTTCTGTGGTCATAGCGGCTTCCTGCTGCATGGCGTTCAAATTTGAAAACTGCCCCACAATGAAGGCTCGTCGTGCATTCAGAAAGCGCTCTTGAAACTGTTCTGTCATAATGGCACCTATCTTTATTTTGATAGGTCTATTTTATCGCATTTTCTTCAAAAAGTAAATAACCTTGTTGATCCGTTCTTTCGATTAGGTGGAGCAGTTCGATTTTATAAAAAATAGCGGTAGATCTGGAAACGAATCTCCATTTCTACCGCTATTTTCAGTTTGCTTATGCCACCAAGGCACCGGAAGCGTTGAAGGTGTAGCTCACGCCGCCGATCTCCAGGGTGCAGTTATAGGCCATAGCGCCGCTGTCGTACATATAGTACCACACACCACCATCATTGACCCAACCGGTCTGCTTGGTGCCGTTGGCGTAGTAGTACCACAAGCCATTCTCGACCTCCCAGCCGGTCTTGCTCTGGACCCAAACGCCGGATTCGTCGAAGGTATAATCCACGCCGCCCAGGGTCAGGGTGCAGCTTGCTGCCATGGCGCCGCTGTCGTACATATAGTACCAGGTGCCGCCCAGGTTCAGCCAACCGGTCAGCTTGGCATTGTTTACATAGAAGTACCAAACGCCATTTTCTGCGACCCAGCCTTCTTTTTCCGTATGTTCATAATTGTAGTGAATGGTAGCGTTGGTCAGGTTATTGTTGAAGCTACCGATCGTAATGGCGTTCCATTCTTCTTTTGTGCCACCATAGTATACGTCGGTCAGGCTACTGCACAGATAGAATGCATCATCGCCAATACTAGTCACACTATCCGGGATGGTGATACTGGTCAGGCTACTGCACGAAGCGAACGCTTTCTCGCCAATGCTAGTAACAGGTAAGCCATTGTAGGTTGAAGGTAGCACTAAATCACCATTAAAATAATGGCTACAGTAATCAAGACAATAGCTCTGTCCGTCTGCATTCAGTTCGAAGGTCAGGTCATCCACGCTGGCGGCGTGGGCCTCGGTACGAAAAGCACCGAACAGGCACAGGCAGGCCACCAGGACCACTGCCAATGAGGTTAACCACGATCGTTTCATTTTCATTTCTTGCTCCCTTTCTCTGCGGCGTTGCCGCAAACCAATTATTTGCGGGCAGAGTGTCTCCCCCCCCCGCAGTCATTTGTATTTTGGCATTTAACTTCCACACTGTCAATGGCTCTATGGAGATATTTCCGCAGTTTTCAACTTTCTACTTGAAATTCGCTATTTCATATCGTATAATGTGGAAAAAAGAAAGGATGCGTTTATCATGCAGTATACATACACCACAAAGGGTACCTGCTCCCGGGAGATTCTGTTTGAGATCGAGGACGGCAAGGTAAAGAACGTACAGTTTATCGGCGGTTGCAACGGCAACCTCAAGGGAATCGGTGCTCTGGTCGAGGGTATGAGCGTCGATGAGGTCATTGCCCGTGTGGAGGGCATTACCTGTGGCCCCAAGGCTACCTCCTGCCCCGATCAGCTGGCCCAGGCTCTGAAGGCAGCCAAGGGCTGATCTACAAACGAAAACCCACATCCGTGCGGATGTGGGTTTTTCAGTCTGTCAAAAAACTACCAATACTCCCTGATTTGTGATATAATATTCA
>CAZGTR010000035.1:0-9782 GCA_964528715.1 uncultured Oscillospiraceae bacterium
ACGGCACCGGCGGTGGCCTGGGCGATCTTCTTCAGATCCACATCCTCCGCCAGCTTGATCTTCCGGGTGTGGACCTTCAGCGTATCCAGACGGCCCTGGAGATTGGGCCGGTCTACGATGATCCGGCGGTCAAAACGACCCGCACGGAGCAGGGCCTTGTCCAGAATTTCGGGGCGGTTGGTGGCGGCCAGGATCACAACGCCTTTGGAAGAATCAAAGCCGTCCAGCTCACCCAACAGCTGATTGAGAGTCTGGTCATTGTTGCCGAACCGGGAATCCCGGGAGCGTCCCACGGCGTCGATTTCATCGATAAACACGATGGAGGGGGCTACCTTGGTGGCCTGCTGGAACAGGTCACGGACACGGCTGGCACCCACGCCCACGAACATTTCTTCAAAGTCGGAGCCGGAGATGGAGAAGAAAGGGACACCTGCTTCTCCGGCCACGGCCTTGGCGAGCAATGTCTTACCGGTACCAGGGGAACCCACCAGCAGGGCACCCTTGGGCATTTTTGCACCGATATCGGTGTATTTCTTGGGGTTATGGAGGAAGTCGATGATCTCCTGGAGGGACTCCTTGGCTTCGTCCTGTCCGGCTACGTCCTTGAAGGTCACGCCGGTCTCTTTTTCCATATACATTTTGGCTTTGCTGTGACCAAAGCCGCCGGTCATGCCATCGCCGCTCATGCGCTTGGTCAAAGAGCGCATGGTAAAGAAGATGATGCCGATCATCAGCGCATAGTAGAGCACCAGCATGATGGTAGAATTATCTTCCTCGTTTTTGTAAACGACATTTACGCCCATGTTATGCAGTTGGACAGCTAATGCCATCTTGTCACCGCCGGTGGGTAAGCCGGTATAGCAGGCCTTTTGTTGATTGGCGGGTTTGGCGGCCTCGTCTTTGGTCAGATAGAAGATCTGATCGTATTTCATCACGACCTCGGCAAGGTTGTCCTGTTCCATTGCACTGAGAAAATCGGAATAGGTAGTTTGCGTATACTGGCTGCCGGAAATGGCCCGGTACACGGTGCTGATCAGGATCACGATGGCCAGGGTGATGATCAGGGTCAGCCACAGATTACCTTTGGGTCGCTTGTCGTTTCCAGAGGGCTTTCCGCCGTTCTGGGGGTTGTTGGGATTTTGTTCCATTCTTTTGCCTCCTTGGGCTGTTTGTTGATACCATGATAACATATTTTTCCGCATCCTGCAATGAATGTTTCATGATTATGCGGTAAATTTTCTGTAAACTTAGAAGGAAACGCAATATTTGCTGCTACATGAAAAATGGGGCCTCCTTTGGCTCAACTTCCGGATGGTGGTGACAATAAAATGGATCGTGGGCAGAGGTATTTGGCATTGCTGGGTGTTTTTTGTATTCTTGGTAAAAGTGGAAAATTACCTGTTGTGTAAATCGGCAAAATCTGCTATAATGCTATTATATGTAATTGTGCACAAATTTGATAGGAGTGTAACGACTATGAATGATAGAAGAAATGATAGCCGAAACGACAAGCGGTTTGACCGCCGCCGTGCCCCGGCCGCCCCTGTGGAGGAAGTGGAGGGTCAACTGGAGGGCCGCAATGCATTGACCGAGGCTATCCGGGCCGGACGGGCCATCGACAAGGTGTTTATCGCTTCCGGCGAGATCGATAAGGGGTTGCAGCGCCTGGCGGCAGAGGCCAAGGAGGCCGGTGCTGTTGTGGTGCCGGTGGATCGGCGGAAGCTGGACGCAATGAGCTTTACCCGTGCGCACCAGGGCGTGATCACCATGGTGGCAGCTCATGAATACTGCACCATCGACGATATTCTGGAGGTGGCAGCTTCCCGTGGAGAAGAACCTCTGATCGTCATTTGCGACGAACTGTCGGATCCCCATAATCTGGGCGCCATCATGCGTTCTGCTGAGTGCGCCGGTGCCCACGGCGTGATCATTCCCAAGCGCCGCAGCGTGGGCCTGACGGCAACGGTGGCAAAGGCTTCCGCTGGCGCTATCGAATATATGAAGGTAGCAAGAGTGACCAATATCAACAACGCCATCAGCGAGCTGAAGGAAAAGGGCGTTTGGATCTTCGGCACAGCGGCAGAGGGATCCATTCCCATGTACAAGGCCAATTTGAAGGTGCCTGCCGCTCTGGTCATTGGAAATGAGGGTGACGGTATGAGCACCCTGGTGCGGAAAAACTGCGATGTGACTGTGAGTATCCCCCTCAATGGCCGGATCTCGTCACTGAACGCTTCCGCTGCCGCTTCTATTTTGCTTTATGAGGCAGTTCGTCAGCGCCTGGGTGAGTAACGGGAGGTCGCATTTGCCATGAATGAAAAGGAGAAGGAATGTCCGGAGTTTGATCTGGAGGATATTCTAAAGGAATTCGGTGAGGTGCCCGTGGCGGAGGACCAGACACCGACCCCAGCGGCAGAGGCTGTGGATGAAGCTCCGCAGGAGCCAGAGCAGGTGTCCAGCGATACCGTGCGGCTGGATGAGATATCCAAGGCGGTCCGCCATGCGACTGCTGTGACAGACGAGACCATTGCCTTTACGCCGGTCGGGCAGGAGGATGAGACGGAACCACAGATCATTTTGCCGCCGGAGCCGGAAACAGAGCCTTATTCCGAAGAATGGGAGCCGGAGTATGAGCAACCCATCAGCGATTATGTGCCGCTGCAGCCCATCGTATTTCGTCCCAAATCCCGGCTGCAGGAGCTGAAGCGCAAGCTCATCGAGGGCCCGGAAAAGCGGTATTATGAGCTGGTGGAGCAGGGATTGGGCAAACTGCAACTGGCGATCTTTGCCAGCCTGCTGGTGGCGCTGGTATCCGCCGGTGCCACGGCGATCTATGCTACCGGTAATGTTCCTCAGGAGCGGATGCGCTTGATGGTGTTCGCACAGCTGTTGGGATTGCTGTTGTCCGCAGCCTTGGGCAGCTACCAGCTGATAGAGGGCGTGGCAGATCTGGGCAAACGGCAGTTTTCTGTGAATACGTTGTTGCTGTTCAGCTTTGTCGCTTGCATTGCAGACGGTATCTTTTGCCTGTCCCAAGTGCGGGTACCTTGCTGCGCACCCTTTAGCTTGAATATGACCATGTCATTGTGGGGCGCTTATCAACGGCGAAACACGGAAATGGGTCAGATGGATACCATGCGTAAAGCCACCCGGCTGGATAGTGTCCTATTGGAAGATGACGTGTACGACGGGAAGCCAGGCTTCCTCCGTAGCGAGGGCCAGGTGGAGGACTTTATGGATACCTACCAGAGTCCTTCTGCACCGGAGCGCACGCTGGGAGGCTATGCGCTGGTGGCGCTGTTTGCCAGCATTGGTATCGGTGTTTTGGCTGGCTTTCTCCATTCGCCCATCAGTGGTATTCGCTTTTTCAGCGCTTCGCTGTTGGTTGCGGTACCAGCGACATCCTATATCACAATTTCTCGCCCCATGGCCATTCTGGAGCGGCGGCTGCATAAAGTCGGGACCGTCCTGTGCGGCTGGGATGGGGTGAAGGCTCTGAACCAAAAGGCCTCTTTTCCGCTGCTGGATACGGACCTGTTCCCGGCTGGAACCGTGAAGATGAACGGACTGAAATTCTATGGCAGTCGCAATCCGGATCAGGTGGTAGCTTATGGTACTGCTGTGATCGTGGCAGATGGCAGCGGGCTGGCACCGCTTTTCAGCCAGCTGCTGGAAAGCCGGAATGGCTATCATTATGAAGTTGAGACCCTGCGCAGCTATGACAATGAGGGCATTGGCGGCGTGGTCAATGATGAAGCAGTCCTCGTTGGTACACTGGAATTCATGCAGAAAATGGGCGTGGAAATGCCCCAGGGCACGCGTGTGACCCAGGCTGTTTATGTGGCAGTGGATGGCGTTTTGAGCGGTGTCTTTGCGTTGAGCTTTGCTAAGAGCAAGCTGTCTGCCATGGGCTTGACGACGCTGTGCGCTTACCGTGGTCTTACACCTGTCATGGCAAGTGGCAATTTTATCATGGATGAGAAATTCGTCCACGAGCAGTTTGATGTCAATACCCGTAAAATGGCATTTCCGGCCCGAGGTGTGCGGGACGATATCGCAAAAAAAGCTCCCGGGGAGGAGCGGGTGGCGTTGGCGCTGACCACTCGGGATGGTCTTGCCGGTCTTGCTTATGCCGTGACCGGTGCCCGGGCTCTGCGCAGTGCGACTGTGGCTGGTGTCACCATTCATATCATGGGTGGTATTTTGGGTCTGCTCATTATGCTGGCACTGACCATGCTGAACGCACAGTATCTGCTGACTCCTGCAAATCTTCTGCTGTATGAGCTGGTGTGGACGATCCCTGGCCTGCTTATTACAGAGTGGACAAGATCGATATAACGGAATGATCCCGGTGACTGGATAAGCGGTCGCCGGGATTTCTTTCGTCATGGTGTTGCGGTTTGAGGCTGTATTTTTGTATGTTTTGCACAGAGGAACAATTGTCTATCTGCCATTTTGACTAATTTTACATTTTGACTAAAATAGCCGTTGAAAAATGAATGCCTTTCGTGTATAATGTCTTCATGTGGTGCAAAGCACCACTGCTAGGAGTGGAAGGTCACCCTTCCCGAAAGGAGATTGATTATCATGTACACAGCGAACGCAATCCGTAATATCTGCTTGCTGGGCCATAGCGGCAGCGGCAAGACCGCTCTGATCGAGAGCTTACTTTACATGACCGGTGCCATCGACCGTATCGGCAAGAATGCCGACGGTAACACCGTTTGTGACTTTGATCCGGAAGAGATCCGCCGTCATATCTCTATTTCTACTTCGGTGGTCCCGCTTGAATATAAAAATGCCAAGATCAATGTGCTGGATACTCCGGGTGCCTTTGATTTCTCCGGTGCAGTGATGGAAGCCCTCCGGGCTGCGGACGCTGCCATTTTGGTTTGCTCTGCTAAGGACGGTATCACTGTCGGCTTCGAAAAAGCATGGAAATACTGCGAAGAACGCAATATGCCCCGGTTTGTTTATATCTCCAAGGTTGACGAAGATAACTCCGACTATAATGCCACCTTCGAAGCCCTCCGTGCCAAGTATGGCAACAAGATCGCTCCTGTTGTCGTCCCCATTTGGGACAGCTCCAAGAAGGTCACCGGCATTATCGACGTGCTGAATAAGCGTGCATACGAAATGCAGAATCTGAAGCGGGTGGAGATCGAAGTGCCCGAGGATAAGATCTCTGTCATTGAGGAGTTCAACGATGCACTGAAGGAATCTGTCGCTGAGACGGACGAAGCTCTGATGGATCGCTTCTTCGAGGGTGACGATTTCACCTACGCTGAGATGATCAAGGGTCTGCACACCGGTGTTTCTGAGCTGAGCCTGTTCCCGGTGCTGTGCGGCTCCGGTGTCAATTGCCTGGGCAGCCTCATGCTGATGGATCACATCATCGACCTGCTGCCTAACCCCATCGAGGGCAACTATCACAAGGCCACCCGTGCCGACGGCGAGACCGAGGAATTCGTCGTTTCTCCCGGCGGCGTGCCCGCTGCATTCGTCTGGAAAACCGTGTCCGACCAGTACGGCAAGTATTCCTTCATCAAGGTCCTGTCCGGTGAGATCACCCCGGATACCACTCTGGTCAATGCCCGCACCGGGGAGACCGAGAAGCTGGGCCGCCTGTACACCATGTGCGGCAAGAAGAATACCGAGGTCAAGATCCTGGCCTGTGGCGACATCGGCGCCATCGGCAAGATGGACAAGGTCAAGACCGGCGACACATTGTGTGACCCCCGTAAGGTGGTCAGCCTGAAGGGCATCCCCTATGCCGAGCCCTGTTATAGCGTGGCCATCGCCCCCAAGACCAAGGGTCAGGAGGATAAGGTGGGCACCGGCTTGAACCGTCTGAATGAAGAAGATCCTTCCTTCACGCTGGTCAATAACGCCGAGACCCATCAGCTGGTGCTTTCCGGCGCCGGCGATCAGCATCTGGATGTGCTGGTCTCCAAGCTGAAGTCCCGCTTCGGCGTGGATGCGGTTTTGAGCCCCGCAAAGGTCGCCTACCGGGAGAAGATCAAGAAGAGAGTGGAAGCCCACGGTCGTCACAAGAAGCAGACCGGCGGCTCCGGTCAGTTCGGCGATGTCTGGGTCCGCTTCGAGCCCCAGGAAGAGCAGGATGATCTGATCTTTGATGTGGCCGTGGTCGGCGGCGCCGTGCCCAAGAACTTCAACCCCGCCGTGGAGAAGGGCTTGCAGGAAGCAGTCCAGAAGGGCCCCCTGGCAGGCTATCCCGTGGTGAACATGAAGGCCACCTTGTACGATGGCTCTTACCATCCCGTTGACTCCAACGAAATGGCATTTAAGCTGGCTGCCATCCTGGCTTACAAGGAGGCCATGCCCAACGCAATGCCCACCCTGCTGGAGCCTGTGGGCGCGCTGGCGGTCACCGTGCCGGACTCCTACATGGGCGATGTCATCGGCGATCTGAATAAGCGCCGTGGTCGCGTCATGGGCATGAACCCCGATAACGACGGCAATACCGTGGTGGAAGCGGAAGTTCCCATGGCTGAAATGGGCACCTACGCCATCGACCTGCGGGCCATGACCCAGGCCAGAGGCACCTTCAACCTGCGCTTCGAGCGCTATGAGGAAGTGCCCAAGGCAAGCCAGGCCAAGATCATCGAGGAAGCCAAGAAGAACGAAGAATAACAAATGAATGCCTGCCGCATTTTGCGGCAGGCATTTTTAAGTTACTTATGATACTTACTGCCAGCCTGGATGGCCTCGGCGCGGTACAGCTGCTCCATGACCATGATTCGGGCCAAATGGTGAGGGAAGGTCATGGGGCCCATGGACAGGTTGAAATCGGCCCGAGCCTTGACGCTGGGGGCGATTCCAAAGGAGGAACCGATGAGGAAGCAGGCGCTGCTTTTGCCGCTCAGCTTCACATCCTTCAGCTTCTGAGCAAAATCTTCGCTGGAGATCACCTTGCCATCGGGGGTGAACACGCAAAACCAGGCGCCCTTTGGGATCTTGGCGAAGATCAGCTCCGATTCCTTTTCGAGTCCTGCGCTGATCTCGGCAGGGGAGGGGTCCTCCGGCAGCCGATATTCCGGCAGCTCCACCAGGTGGAAGTTGCAATAGCCCTTGAGCCTTTTGGCGTATTCTTCCGCCGCAGCCAGGTAAAATTTTTCTTTCAATTTTCCCATGACGATCAGGGTAATATCAAACATAGAACCACTCCTTTGGGGGCATTATAGCACAGAAGCATAAAAATCGCAACAGGAGGTTCTATATGGAAAAGAAAAAGCGCAAGGCCTTGCTTCCGGAGATCCCAGTTCCACAAAGCACGAACCAGACGGATCCCCAGGGCAGCTATACCGGGCGACCGGTGGAGCTGTGGGAGCTGCCGGTGCAGGATGCGGATGACCTGTAAAATCAGCAGCCCAACCGGATCTCGGTTGGGCTGCGTTTTATGCCTTTTTGTATTTCCGTTGGGTGGCAAGGCCACCTCGAATGTGCCGTTCCTGCTTGTTGATCTCAAGGATCTGCCGAACCTGCTGATAGAGAATTTTGTCATACTGGGGCAGACGTTGGGAGAGATCCTTGTGGACGGTAGATTTGGAGATCCCAAAATGTTGGGCTGCACCACGGACAGTGGCGCCGGTTTCGATCATGTACACAGCCAATGCGCAGGCTCGTTCTTCGATGGTGTCAGACATAATGCTCCCCTCCGATGCTGTGTGCTACCGAAGAAATATATGCGTCAGAGGATGTAAATATGTATACTTGACAGACACTTGTAAACGGTATAAAATAATGCTGTAACGATTCGAATGGTGCCAGCTGGTGTAAAATTCATGGTTTGTTTATGAAATTTTCCCGGTGAATGTGGTACAATGTTGCAAAAGGAGGGATTGTTCCTTGCAGATCGATAAGAAGACCCTGCGCAGCGTATTTTTTGGTGGTGCCGGGTGTATTTTTTTGTACTGGCTCCTGCATGATACGGAGCGGTTGACCCAATTTGTTGGAGCTGTCGGAAATTTGATCTCGCCATTTGTTGCCGGTGCGGCGCTGGCGTTTATCCTCAATGTCCCCATGCGTGCGATCGAACGATGGCTCGGTGGTGTAAAAAATGCAGGACTTCGCCGGGGCCTTGCCTTGGGGCTGACCTTGTTTTCTGTGGTTTTAGTCCTGTACGGCGTGATTTGGCTGCTGCTGCCGCAGCTGGCTGAGACAGTGGAAGTACTCATTGATTCGCTACCGGATTTCTTTAAACGTGTTGTGGCGGACGCTCAGGAGTATTTGAATAAGCACCCGGAGCTGATGGAGTGGCTCACCGAATACACGGATCTGGAGGCTGTGAACTGGTCTGAATTGATTCAGAAGGTGATCGGCTTCATTACGGACGCTGTGGGGGCCGTCGCAGATAAAGCACTGACCACAGTGGTGGATCTGGGCAATGGCGTGTTCGATGCTGTGATGAGCGTCGTATTTGCGGTGTACGGCCTGGCGAGGAAAGAAACGTTGGCCCGGCAGTTCCGTCGGGTGCTGTATGCGTTCGTACCGGAAAAGGTCAGTGATGAGATCGTGCGAGTCATGCGCATGACCAACCGTACATTCTCCAAGTTTATTTCCGGGCAATGTCTGGAAGCTGTGATTTTAGGATTGATGTTCATCATTACCATGCCCATCTTCAAAATGCCTTATGTGGCACTGATCAGTGTCATCATCGCAGTGACGGCGCTGGTGCCTATGGTAGGTGCGTTCATTGGATGCGTTATCGGCGCATTTTTGATCCTGGTGGTGGATCCCATGACTGCTGTGTGGTTCATGGTGCTTTTCCTGGTGCTGCAGCAGGTGGAGGGAAACTTGATCTACCCCAAGGTAGTGGGAACTTCCATTGGACTTCCCGGTATGTGGGTGCTGGTAGCTGTTGTCGTAGGCGGCGATTTGATGGGGATCAGCGGTATGCTGCTGATGATCCCGCTGACATCTGTATGCTATGCGCTTCTGCGGGAAACCACCCAGAAGCAGTTGGACAAGCGCTGTATCGATCCGGAAAAACTCCGGGATCAGCCGATAGAGGATTTCCGCCGTAGAACGGAAAAGAAAAAGAAACTCGCCCAGCAGGAAGATCATTCTCAAAATACGGAAAATGAGGGAACATGATGGATAAAAAGAAACATATCGCCGTCCAAAAATCGCATTTGATCTTCATTGGAGTCATGCTACTGATTTACGTGCTGGCGTTTGTGATTGGCAGACAGTGGAAGGATTGCTACACCTTAAACTGGCTCGCCACCAACGGTCCTTACTGGATCGCAGCGGCGATCAGCTGTATCCCGTTACTGTTTGGGAAGTGGAAGTACGCAATCTGCGCTTTTGCGGGTAATGTGGCAGGTGTGATCGCAGGCGAACTGTGTGGCGCAAACATGGAAGGCGCTGATGTGGGAACGAGCCACTACGGCTGGCTCATCTGGGGCTGCCTGTTCGTCACAGCGGTTTTGACAGGAATTATGGCAGAACTCATCTGCAAGATCGTCAAGGAACGAAAAAAATAAGATGGACCGCACAGGCAAATGTCTGTGCGGTCCGTGTTTTCTACCTACGATGGTGTTTCTAAAGCAACAACTGGCATACAAAACCCGCCCTCGTGACCGAGGGCGGGTCCATTTTATTGCGAATTGGAAATGTTAGGAATTAGTCCTTGTACATTTCGACCAGCTTGTTCAGGTGCTCCCAGCGCTCCTTAGCAGCAGCCTCGTTTCTTGCGAACAGCTCGGTTGCACGCTCGGGGAACTCACGGGTCAGACGGGAGTAACGAGCCTCGTTCA
>CAZGTR010000036.1:0-9568 GCA_964528715.1 uncultured Oscillospiraceae bacterium
ATATGCCGAATCCCCTGTTTTCTGCTTCTGAAAACAGGGGTTCTTTGACAAATTGAAGGGCTACTGCCATGAGGCAGTAGCCCTTTTGAGGTTTTCACAGTGTTAAGACAATGGCCATCAGCACACTGAGAATGCCGACAAAGCAAGGCCACTGGATCACTTCGTAAATGGTATAGATCTTCATAAACATTCTCCTTTCATTCCGTACAGGTCGTAGGGTGTGTTTCATCTGATGACAGTATTATACCAGAAAGAATGTATTCTGACAACAAACAAATGCTTACGAAACAAAAACGAGTTGGTCACAAATTGTGACAAATGGTTACAGCGGTGATCATGCACGTCTCGCTCGTGAATGAAAAAAACGTCACCGAAATTGAAAGTTATAATTATTGTGGAAATTTTCTGTTTCCCTACTTTACAGACGGAGAAATTTCGGATATAATGTGAGAAACTATGTAAATTTACGAAATGGGAGAGTTCCATTGCTATGAATATTGAATTTGAAAGCTACAAACAGAAGCTGAATGAGATCCATCCTGCGTTGGAGGGATTGGCGGAGTCCCTAAACTTGACTGGCCTGAAAAATGAGCTGGAGCGTCTGCACGCCATGCAGGAGGCCCCTGGCTTCTGGGACGATCCGGACAAGAGCCAGAAGATCGTCGTGAAGGTCAAGCAGACCGAGACCAAGATCGAGCGCTATGACCACATGGTCTCCACCTGGGAGGACCTGATGACCATTTGCGAAATGGCTGAGGAAGAAGACGACGACTCCATGCTCCAGGAACTGAAGGATGGTTTTGCCGCACTGACTGCCAAGATGGAGTCTTGCCGTCTGGAAACCCTGCTCACCGGAAAGTATGACAAGAACAACGCCCTTATGAGCTTCCAGGCTGGTGCTGGCGGCACCGAGGCACAGGACTGGTGCCAAATGCTCTACCGGATGTACACCCGCTGGGCCGAGCGCAGCGGCTTTACCTACCAGCTGATGGATTACCAGGAGGGCGACGAGGCAGGCCTCAAGTCCGCCACCATCATGGTCCAGGGCGAAAACGCCTACGGCTTCTTGAAAGGGGAGAACGGTGTCCACCGTCTGGTGCGTGTGTCTCCGTTTGATGCCAATGCCCGCCGCCAGACTTCCTTCTCTGCAATCGAAGTCATTCCTGAGATCGAGGACGAGTCCGAGGACTTTGAGATCCGTCCCGAGGATTACGAAATGCAGGTCTATCGTTCCTCCGGTGCCGGTGGTCAGAAGGTCAACAAGACATCTTCCGCCGTCCGTCTGATCCACAAGTCCGGTATCGTGGTCTCCTGCCAGACTGAACGTAGCCAGTTCCAGAACAAGGAGACCTGTCTGCGTATGCTCCGGTCCAAGCTGGTGGAGATCCGGGAGCGGGAACATCTGGCAAATATTGCTGATATCAAGGGCGTGCAGCAGAAGATCGAGTGGGGCAGCCAGATCCGTAACTATGTGTTTATGCCCTACACACTGGTGAAGGATACCCGTACCGGTTGCGAGACTTCCAATGTCAGCGCCGTGATGGATGGTGCCCTGGATCCCTTTATCGAGTCCTATTTGAATTGCCTGGCATCCGGGAACTGGGTGCAGAAGTAATTTTTGTCAAAATATCTGCATTTGTACTTGCTTTTTTGACATTCACGTGCTATACTAAGATAGTTAATGTAGCATTACCCGCTGGAGGGAGGTTAAAAACATGGAAATTCTCGAAACGATCCTGGTCGTTCTGGAGGTTCTGGCCAGCCTGGCGCTGATTCTGGTGGTCCTGTTCCAGTCCGGCAAGGAGTCCGGTCTGTCCGGTGCGCTGACTGGTAGCAATCAGGAGACCTACCTGAGCAAGAGCAAGCTGGGTAGCATGGACAAGGTCCTGGCATCCGCTACCAAGTGGATCGCCTTGGTTTGGGCTCTGCTGGCCCTTTCCTTGAGCCTGTTCTGATCGATCATATAAAACCACAGGGGAGACCCTGTGGTTTTTTATTTACATTCCGGCCTTTTTGTGCTATGATAGAAAAAACAATGAGAAGGAGCGTTTGCTATGAATGCTGTCAAATTGGCGGGCTTGGAGCCTGCTGCTGTTTTTGCCTATTTTGAAGAGATCTGTTCCATTCCCCATGGCTCCCGGAATACCAAGGCCATCAGCGACTATCTGGTGTCCTTTGCGAAGGAACACGGCATCCGCTATGAGCAGGATGCGCTGAACAATGTGCTCATGTATCAGGAGGGAACTTGCGGCTATGAAGATCATGAGCCGGTGATCCTGCAGGGCCATATGGATATGGTCTGTGAAAAGGACGCAGACTGCGCCATCGATATGGATACCCAGGGGCTGGACATCGACCACGACGGCACCGATATCTTTGCCCATGGCACCACATTGGGCGGCGATGACGGCATTGCGGTGGCCTTTATCATGGCGCTGCTGGCGGACAAGACCATTCCCCATCCGCCCCTGGAAGTGATCATCACCGTGGATGAGGAGATCGGCATGGAGGGCGCTGCCGGGGTGGACCTGTCTCGCTTCAATAGCCGTACCATGGTGAACCTGGACTCCGAGGACGAGGGGATCTTCACTGTCTCTTGCGCTGGTGGTGCTCGGGGCACCATTCATATCCCAGTGGAACGTCGGGTGGTCTATGGCCCTTGCGTGAAGCTGACGGTGGAGGGACTGACCGGTGGTCATTCCGGCGTGGAGATCCACAAGAATCGTGCCAACGCCAACAAGGTCATGGGTGAATTCCTGGGCCGTGTCCAGAAGCTCATGCCCCTGTGTATTACAAAACTCCAGGGCGGCGCAAAAGATAATGCCATTCCCCGGTCCTGCCAGGCAACGTTGATCCCTCTGGGAATCAATATTGAGCGGATCAATGACATTGCCCAGCAGCTGCAAGAGGAGATCCGGGAACAATATGATGAGCCCAATGCCATCGTCCGTGGGGATGATGTGGACGCCTTGGGCGGCAATGCGCTGACTACGGAGTGCTCTGCCAAGGTCATTGCGCTGCTCAATGCTGCCCCCAACGGCGTGCAGGCCATGAGCCAGGACATTGAAGGCCTGGTGCAGACCAGCTTGAATTTGGGCGTGCTGAAGCTGGACGACGAGCTGACCTTGACCTTTGCTGTGCGCAGCAGCGTCAATGCCGAGAAGCGAGAGCTGCTGAAGAAATTGTCGGATCTGGCGGATTTCTACGAAGGAAGCTACACAGAAATGGGTGACTATCCTGCGTGGGAGTACAAAAAGGAGTCTGTGCTTCGGGACGTGATGGTGGAGGCATATACACGGCTCTATGGTAAGGCGCCGGAGGTGGTGGCCATCCACGCAGGACTGGAATGCGGCCTGCTCAGCGAGAAGCTGCCGGGATTGGACTGCGTTTCCATTGGCCCGGATATGCACGACATTCACACCAGCCGGGAGCGTCTGGATATTGCGTCTACACGCCGCACCTGGGAGCTGCTGCTGGAAGTGCTGAAGAATCTGTAAATATTTGCAGACCCGCTTAAGCGGGTCTGCTTTTTGCTTTGATCAGGTTTTTAAGCCACAGAATGTCATCCTTTTGCAGGACACCCAGTAAGATCAGCTGGCAGCAAAATATGACGATGGACAGCACACATCGTGGCAAGGAATGTGAAATGCGGGTGCAGATGAACACGCTGACGATGGCGGCTGTGATCGTAAATACCGGAATGCGCCACCGTGGTGACAGATCTGTGATGTCCAACAATTTGCGAAGACTCAAGATAAAGTTGATGGCGTGAGTCAATGCAAAACTTAGAAAGTAGCCCCCAATACCCCATTTTGGTAGGAAAACGTATAATAGCGTCACATCCATGATGTTCGTCAGAATATTATAGCGCACAGAGGACTGCTGATGACCCAGCCCTTTGATCATGGCGTCGGTAACTGCATCGCAGTAGAGCATAACGGCGAGCGGCGCAAACCATTTCAGATAGATCCCGGCTGTCTCGCTTTTGTAGAAATACAGGCACAATTCTGTGGCTGAAAGATATAGAAGGATGGCACAGGCAGCGCCAAATAGGAGGGCTACCCGTAGACTTTGCTGGGCTAGATATTGAATACGACACATCTTTGAGGTGACGTGACAGCGGGCCAGTTCCGGGATCAAAAGTTCAGTCAGCCCAAACAGTAATCCTGCAGGAAACATTAAAATGGGAAATACCATACCGCAGATCGTTCCGAAGGATGCTAGGGGAGACTGTATCCCCTGGTAAAGAGCCAGCCTTTGGGGCACCATCAAATTCTCAACCGTGGAAATGCCAGTGCGCAAATCGTCAGCCAGCGCCAAAGGAATGGCAGTTCGGCATAGCCGCTGCACGATCGGTACAGCGGGGGAAGGCTTTGCTTTTTCCAAAAGGCGCAGGATGACCAGGGCGGTGAGGGGCAGACAGGCGGATAAGCCACTGCCTAAGATCACTGCCTGGCAGCAGCGCAGGGCATCCTGCCCCGCCCAGAGGGTCAACAGTGAAACGGTGCACAGCATATTTAAAAGTTGTTCCGCTACTTCCACGGCTGCCAGCGTTCCAATACGGTCAGCGCCGGTAAAATAGCCGACCATCACGCCGCAAAGACAGTTCACCGGGAGAAAGACCGCAAACAGACGGATTGCAGAGGTAACGTCAGCTCGATGGATCCAGTTTTGAGCAATGAACGGGGCAAAGTGGTAAATTCCCAGTGAAACGAAACTGCTGACGATCACACTGTAAAGCATACACCCGGACAAGACCCACACGACACGGCCTGGATCTTTCCGGCCCAAGGCTTCGGCAGTTAAGTACATGGTGGCTGTGCGAATACCGCCCATCCCTGCTACCATAGCCATGGAGCCGACACTCATCACCAGCTGCAACAGACCGATACCCTCGGCACCGATCCGTCCGGAAAGGTAGACTTGGAAGGAGGTTCCCACGAACTGCAGCAGTAAATTGACTCCAGTCAGGAGCAGCGCACCATAGAAGATCGGCATTTTTCTGGACAAAAAGATCACCCCTTGTCTGCATATTATGCGGACAAGGGGGTTTGTTATGCCTGTGGTGAAAATTGACGGCAGTGCATTGCAAGGGGACATTCGCCGCATTTGGGACTGCGGGCGGTGCAGATCTCACGTCCAAAGAGCACCAGTCGGTGGCAGAAATTACTGCTTTCTTCCGGCGGCAGGATGGCATGAAGCTGCTGCTCGCATTTTTCGGGATCTTTTGTTCCGTCGGTCAGTCCCAGACGGGCACAAATGCGGATACAGTGGGTATCGCAGACCACGCTGCCCGGGACACCATAAAGATCACCCAGCAATAGATTGGCGGTCTTTCGGCCTACACCGGGGATACGAAGAAGCTCCTCCATGGTTCCAGGGACCTTTCCGCCGTATTCGTTCAGCAGCATTTGACACCCCAGGACGATGTCCCGAGCCTTGTGCTTGTAAAAGCCACATGAGCGGACATATTCTTCGATGTCGGAAATATTGGCCTCTGCCATGGCTTCCAGTGTGGGATAGGCGGCAAACAGCGCAGGGGTAATGAGATTGACCCGGGCGTCGGTACACTGGGCCGAAAGCCGTACTGCGATCATCAGTTCATAATCTGTCCGGTAATGCAACGCACAAAGCGCGTCAGCATAGCGGTGCTTCAAAATATCTATAACAGATAAAACCTTTTCTTCCAACGGTATCACTCCTTTCTGCTATTTTACCACAGGAAAAGCCAAATGCAAGGTGTTTTTGCACCAAAGCAGTCCAACGAGGATATGATGTACTAATGAGTGAGGAGGGAAAAGCATGGAACGAGCCATGGATAAGCTGCAAAAGGGTGTGCCGGGAACGGTGACGAAAATCCGTTGTGGAAAAGCGATGGAACAGCGTTTGCGGGATTTTGGGCTGGTGCCTGGGACGCGGGTGGTGATCCGTTACAGAAGCCCGGACGGCGGCGTTACTGCATTTACCTGCCGTGGAGCGGTGCTGGCCTTACGGACCAAGGATCTGAAGGGGGTGTGGGTCAAATGGGAGAAATGAATGTGCGTAAGGTGACTGTTGCCCTGGCAGGAAATCCCAATGTGGGAAAAAGTACCTTGTTCAACACATTAACAGGGCTGCGGCAAAAGACCGGAAATTGGCTTGGTAAAACTGTGGGAATCGCAACAGGGAGAATGGAACGGGATGGCATTTGCTATGAATTCGTGGACCTGCCGGGGACGTATGGACTATCCGGTGGCAGTGAAGATGAGCAAATTGCGGCTTCGTTTATTAACGGCGGCAACGCACAGTGGAACGTGGCAGTGTGCGATGGCGTTTCGTTGGAGCGGAGCTTGATCCTGGCATTGCAGATCCGCAGCTTGACAAAAAATATGATCCTATGTGTCAACTTAATGGATGAGGCAGAGAAAATGGGTATTTCTATCGATGAGGAGAAATTATCCGCAGAGATGGGTGTTCCGGTGGTACTGATGGCTGCTGGGCGGAATCGGGGGATCGAGCAGCTGCTTCATGCCATTACACAGGATCCGGTGGAGGAGGTGGCGAAGGGAGAAAAGGCCACGGATGTGGTTCGGGAAGCGGAACGTATTGCATCTTTGTGTGTAACGAGAAACGCACCAGAGCCGCACTGGCGGCAAAGGCTGGATGAGATCCTGGTCAGCCGCCGTTATGGGATACCGATCTTGCTGGGGCTGTTGTTTGTGATCGTTTGGATCACGGTATGGGGCGCAAATGTACCATTTCGGATGTTGGAGGAGGTGGCGAAGGGAGAAAAGGCCACGGATGTGGTTCGGGAAGCGGAACGTATTGCATCTTTGTGTGTAACGAGAAACGCACCAGAGCCGCACTGGCGGCAAAGGCTGGATGAGATCCTGGTCAGCCGCCGTTATGGGATACCGATCTTGCTGGGGCTGTTGTTTGTGATCGTTTGGATCACGGTATGGGGCGCAAATGTACCATTTCGGATGTTGGAGCGCTTTTTCGATTGGGGATATGGGCAACTGTATGCCCTTTTTATGCCCATGCCCCGGTGGCTTCGGGAAATGTGCATGGACGGTGCTTATGCAACCAGCGCCCGGGTGATCAGCGTGATGTTGCCGCCTATGGCCATCTTTTTTCCGCTTTTTACATTGCTGGAAGATATCGGATATCTGCCACGGATGGCCTTTTTATTGGATGGTGGGATGTGTCGCTGTGGTGGATGTGGCAAGCAAGCTCTGACTATGTGCATGGGTCTGGGGTGCAACGCTGTTGGAATCACTGGCTGCCGGATCATTGCCTCTCCAAGGGAGCGATTGCTTGCAATTCTGACTAACGCTATGATCCCTTGCAATGGACGGTTCCCAACGCTGATTTTGTTGTCCGGGCTGATATTTGACAAGGGGCTCTCGGCACTGGTCGTGGCAGCTTGTGTCATTTTGGGTGTTCTTGGGGCCATGGGAAGCTCTGGTATCTTGAGTCATACGGTGCTAAAACATCAGGAAAGCACGTTTTTAATGGAAATACCGCCCATTCGTCGTCCACGGATCATACAGGTGCTGGTGCGATCGCTTTTGGACCACACGGCAAAAATTGCACTTCGTGCCCTGGCGGTGGCGGCACCTGCCGGAATCGTAGTGTGGTGGCTAGCAAATGGCGGAATGCTTCAGGGCTTCAGTGCTGAACTGGATGTGGTGGCACGGATATTTGGATTAAATGGCGTGATATTGCTGGCCTTTTTCCTGTCCCTGCCTGCCAACGAATTGCTGATCCCGGTCATACTCATGATATTCCAGGGGTCTGTAACCTTGCAAGGGATCGGTGGCGGTGCGGCGGTACTACTTGAAGGTGCATTGACAACGGAAAATATTGTCTGCACGATGATATTCACGTTGTTTCACTGGCCCTGCGCTACTACCATCACCACTATTTTCAAGGAGACCCGCAGCTATAAAAAAACAGCGGCGGCAATCCTCTTGCCGACCGCTGTGGGGCTCATTTTATGCTTGATGTTACATCTCCTGTTCTACGATCTGGGCGGTTAGCGCAGAGACTTCGTAGGCAATGCGTTCTTCTGGGCCGCTGTCTGTCCGCTTGGTGTAGTTGCGGCTTTGGAGGCGACCTTCGATGTGGATGATATCCCCGGCATGACAAATGGAAATTTCCTCTGCGGTGCGGCCCCAGAAAATGCAGGGTAAATAATCGGCTCTGCGGAAAGAACGGGGCACCGCCAGCATGGCGTCGCAGATCTCCCGGCCCAGGGGGGTGCGCCGATAGATGGGCTCCTTGCACAATAGCCCCTCCAGGATCAGTTCATTGCAACTGGGACCGTCCTCTGCCACGACGGAGGTCGCAAAAATGAAGATCAGCAGGTGCCGGCTGCCACTATGTCGGACATTGTGGGATCGGATCTGCCCGGTGACGGTGAGCATTTCGCCCCCGGACAGGTCCATATCCTGCAAGACCCGCTCTTCTGCGATCACCGGCAAAATATCCGATGTGCCGGAAAGTCTGGGGATGTCCAGGAAAAAACGATAAAATCGTTTCCCGTGGTTTTCGTGGGACAAAGACGGCAGTGCGGTCAGTTCTCCCCGGACAGTGATCAGATTGACAGTATGTTCCATAGTACCACCTCAAGTTCAGATGTATGGAACATCCTATGCAACAAAGAAATATAGAATGACAGATAAATGTGAAGCTGGAGTGGATGCTATTTCTGCGTGGTATTCAGCAGCTGCTCTGGGTTGATGGCATAGAGCTTTGTCAACGCCAGAAGATTGGATGTGGAGGGCACAGCTGTGCCGTTTTCCCATTTCGATACCGCTTGACGGGAGACATCTAACTGTTCTGCCACGAATTCCTGGGTCATGTTGCACCGCTGGCGCTGGCTTTTGAGGGTGTCTGCCAGAGAAGCCGGGGCAGTAGGTGGACACTTTTTCGTGTTTTCAGTGCGAAGATACTTCCGAAGCGCACGGATCAGCAACACAAATAGATAGATCAGACCACCCCAAAGAATGAGATTGATCAGAACGATGAAAATGGTATTCAATGACAGCATGATGAAAATGGTATTCAATGACAGCATGATGAAATTTTCTGAAGGTACGGCAGCAACTGGCATAACAACACTCCTTTCGGTCATCCATCATGATCATAGCAAAAATTGGCGGTTGCATCCAGGGATGATCACGCAACTTTCGGTTGCGTCAGCGCTTTTTGCGCTTTGCTGGGGCTGATTTGAGGGCCGGCTTTCTTGCAGGGGCTTTGGCGGCGGGCTTTTTGCCCATGGGCTTTCCTTTGACCGGGGCCTTTGGAGGCGCAGTATAGCCGCCGCTCCTGGGAGGTACGGCCCGGATCAGGCATTTGGGACCGGAACCGATGAGGTCTTCCCGGTGAGCTTTGATCAGAGCCTCTTTGACCAGATAGTAGTTCTTGGGATTGCGGTACTGGATCAGAGCACGCTGCATGGCCTTTTCGTGGGGGTCTGTGGGGACATAGACCTTGTCCATGGTCCGGGGATCCAGCCCGGTGTAGTACATGACCGTAGAGAGGGTGGAAGGGGTGGGGTAGAAGTCCTGCACCTGCTCCGGGT
>CAZGTR010000037.1:0-9468 GCA_964528715.1 uncultured Oscillospiraceae bacterium
CCCCGTCCGGCACGGCCCACCACCTGGGTCAGCATATTAAAGGTGGTCTCTGCCGCCCGATAGGAACCGGAATACAGCTCCCGGTCCGCATCCAAAACACCTACCAGCGTCACATCCGGCAAATTCAACCCCTTTGCTACCATTTGGGTACCAATGAGCACCGGCACATGATCGTTTTTGAAATGCTCCAGAATTTTTTCGTGGGTGTTCACCGCATTGACGGTATCTGCATCCATTCGGGCAACTTCCATATCAGGGTACAACCCCTCCAGCTCCAGCTGAGCCTTTTGGGTACCCACGCCAATGGGCTTCAGCGGTCCACCACAGTCCGGGCACCGCTCCGGCACCGGAACGGAATAGCCACAGTAGTGGCACATGATACGCCCATTGGCGCTGTGGTAGGTCAGCCTTGCGCTGCACCTGGGACATTCCGGGGCTTTCCCGCAGTCCACGCACACCAGCGCCCGGCTGTTGCCCCGGCGGTTCAAAAACAGAATGCTCTGCTTTCCCGCCGCCCGGGTCTGGCAGATGGCCTCCCGCAGCGGCAGACTGTAAGAAAGGTCATTTCCATATTTTACTTCTTCCTTCATATCCACGATCCGCACATTGGGAAGGGAACGGCCATTATAGCGCTGCTTCAGCGTATAAAGCCGGTAATCGCCATGCTTTGCCCGGTACATACTCTCAATGGAAGGCGTGGCAGAGCCCAGCACCACCAGAGCCTGTTCCCGGTCTCCCCGCCAGATGGCCACCTCTTTGGCGGCATATCGGGGGGAATTTTCGGACTTGTAGGAGTGTTCCTGCTCCTCATCCAATATGATAAGCCCCAATTGTGAACTGGGTGCGAACACGGCGCTGCGTGTTCCCACGATCACCCGGGCTTCTCCGGAAGCGATGCGCTTCCATTGGTCATTCCGCTCACCGGCGGAAAGGCTGCTGTGCTGCACTGCGATCTGACTGCCAAAATGAGCCGCCATCAGGCTCAGCAGCTGAGGGGTCAAGCCGATCTCCGGCACCAGCAGCAAGGCACTTTTTCCCTGTTCCAAGCACCGACTGATGAGCTTGATGTAAACAGAAGTCTTGCCGGATCCGGTGACGCCGTACAGCAGCGCAACACCCGGCTTTTCCTGCTCCATCTGCTGACACAAACCAATAAATGCCTGTTCCTGCTCCGGGTTCAGCACCAGCGGGCCGGACAGCACCGCCGGGCGGATGTCCCGGCAACGAAACACAGTCTTTTCCGACAGGGTCAGATATCCCAACGCCGCCAGGCGCTTCACCGTTTCAGTCGACGCTCCGGTGTAGTAGCAAAGCTCCTTCACCGAAACGCTTCCAATGCTGCACATCAGTTCCAGTACAGAGCGCTGCATTGCCGCAGACTTAGGCCGGTGGGAAGCAAATTCCATCGCTTCTTCGCAAGAGGAAGCCAACGTGGCGATTTTTTCCGTCTTGTCACCGGTCTTTCGCAGAAGCGTCACGCTTCCACTGAGCCATTTTTTTCGCAACAGGTACTGGATCGCTTTTTGAAAGGCCGTTTCGTCCCCGATCAGCTCACGCAGTGCGTGTTCCTCTGCCTGTCCACCCGCTGCTTCCAAAAAGTGCAGGATCTTTCCGGCATTTTCCTGTCTCGGGGGCTCGTCCTTCCAGGCAATGTTCTCCGTTAAGGAGAACATATTTTTTTCTTTGAACCACAGTCCCGCCGGGAGCATAGCCCGTACAGCGTCATAAAACGTGCAGAAATAGCGTTCCCGCATAAATGCTGCCAGACGCAGCATGGTAGGAGAAAGCAGACTTTCTTCGTCCAGCGCCTGCTCCACGCTTTTCAGCCCTTGACCAGAACTGTTTTCCACGGACAACACCACCCCCTCACAGCGGCGATTTCCCCTGCCAAAGGGGACCATTACCCGTTGCCCTGGGGTCAGGCGCATGGTGTCCGGGATGTGGTAGGAATAAGGCTTATCGATGGCAAAATTTGCCGCTGAAACAGCAATTTTTCCGATCATCGCCCCATCCTCCTTTGATTATTTTGCGTATTCTTCCTTCAGCGTCGCATCCAGCTTGCCGTCTGCCACTTCCCAAATTGCCAGGGTAACAGGCTTCTCGGACAGTTCTTCCTGCAACACTTCCGCTTCGTCAGCGATCTGTCTTGCCCGCTGGGCAATGACATTCACCAGCAGATAACGGGATTCCACATTCTTCAAAAGATCCGCAACAGGGGGGTACAACATAATTTCATTCCTCCATCAATTTTCATTGGCCACTTGGTCAATGATATGTAAAATTCTATCGGCACAGGCTTTCGCCTTGTCATTGACGACCACATAGTGGTACTTGGGTTTCTGCTCCAGTTCCCATTTTGCCCGTTCCAGGCGAATGGCGATCTGGTCTTCCGGGGTGTCTCCCCGACCACGGAGCCGCCGCTCCAGTTCTTCCCATGAGGGTGCTTCAATGAAGATCAGCGTCGCATCCGGGCGCTTGGACTGGACACAAAATGCCCCGTTGGGCTCAATGTCCAAGATCACATGGCCCTGCTCCAATTTATCTTCCAGCTGCTGTGCAGGCGTTCCGTAAAGATTTTTATTGTGCTCATCGTATTCCAGGAAGGCATCCTGCCGGATCATCTCCTGGAACCTTTCCCGGGTCACAAAATAGTAGCTCACGCCCTCCTGCTCACCGGGTCTGGGGGGGCGGGTGGTGGCAGAGACCGAAAATTGCAGGTCCTGCCGCCCTTCCATCACCTTTTTCAGCACGGTGCTTTTACCAACGCCGGACGCACCGGAAATAATAAAGAGCTTTCCCTTTTTCAATTCTCTTCCTCCCCCAGTTCCTGCTTTCCGGTCCACCGGGCCGAGATCGTCTCCGGTGCCAGGGCCGACAGGATCACATGATCCGTGTCCATCAGCAGGACTGTCTTTGTTTTATGTCCATAAGAGGCATCGATAAGCATTCCCCGATCCCGGGCTTCCTGCACCAATCGCTTGATGGGGGCCGAATCCGGTGTGACCACAGCCAGCAACCGTGATGCTGCGATCACGCTTCCAAAACCAATGTTGATCAGCTTCATAATTACCTCTTATTCGATATTCTGGGTCTGCTCTCGAATTTTTTCAAGTTCAGCCTTGATATCCACCACAATGCGGGCCAGCCGCACATCCGTGCATTTGGAACCAATGGTATTGGCCTCCCGGTTCATCTCCTGTAACAGGAAATCCAGCTTACGGCCCACGGCGCCGCCACCGTCCAGCATGGTATTCATCTGTTGCAGATGACTTCTCAACCGGACAGTTTCTTCATCCACCGCCACTTTATCTGCAAAGATGGCAGCCTCCGTCAAAATACGGCTCTCATCGATATTGGTGGAATACAGCACTTCTTTCAGCTTATTCTCCAGTCTGGTGCGGTAATCCGCCACCGTCTGACCATTGCCCTGCTCCACCTGGGCAACAAAGCCCAAAATGGTCTGACCACGGCTGCGCAGATCCGCATCCAGCGCCGCACCCTCAGTACAACGCATGGAGTCGTACCCAGCCAGTGCCTTCTGTACTACGCTCATCAGATCCTGCAACAGCTGCTCCTCGTCCACCTGAGGCTTTTCCACGGTGAAAACATCCGGCAGTCTGGAAGCGACGCTGACGCTGATATCGTCCTGCACGCCATACCCTGTTACCATCTGGCGCATGGCATTCAAATATCCCTCCAGCACCGCTTTGTTGATACTGATGGATACATCCTCCGCAGTCTCCGATTTCAAGCTGATGAACACATCCACCTTACCTCTGGACACCGCCTGCTTCACTGCCTGCTTCACTGCTTCCTCTGCAAAGGACAAGCTTCTGGGCAGCTTCACTGTACAATCCAGATAGCGGTTGTTGACGGAGCGCAGCTCCACCGTAAACTCTCTGCCGTTGACAGTCTCAACAGCACGGCCGTAGCCAGTCATACTTTTAATCAAGGTCATGATCCCCTTCTGTATCAGATCCCCACAGCTGCGCCGTTGGAAATCCTGAAATTGTATATACGGTTTTTTGTTTTCCGGCGCACTGCCGGTCATAGACCACCGCCAAAGCGATACCCAGTCCAAAACCCAGGCAGGCACACAGTGCTCCATGCTGCCACAACGTCCCCAGTGCATAGCCCAGGAAGAACAGCACAAGCGGCAGCAAATACAGGACCACGGCGGCCTTCAGCACCGGACCCGAGTCCGATCTCACGATCACCATTTGTCCCGGTTTTGCGCCGATAGGATTTTGTGCCTCCAGCAGCACCGTCTGCTTGGCAGCGCCGCAGCCTGCACATTTATGGCAATCCCCGGAGCAGGCGCTTTCCCGCACCCGCTCTACCTGGGCAGTGCCGTCATCAAATGTCTGCCGCACCCGCACCAGCTGCTCCATCACGCTTCCTCCGCTGTAATGGTGGCATTCACCTCATAGCTTCCCACAACACCCAGTTTCCCGGTGAAGCCACTGGAGAACTGAACCGTAGCCTTGTGAGAAGCGTTTCCAGGCTCCGCATTGGAAAAATCTACAATGATGATAAAATCATTTTCTGTAATTGCATCCAGGATCTCTTTTGTGCCACGCACTGTCACCTGCATTTCCTTGGTGATCAGCTCCTCTTTCATTCCACTCGGCACATTGATCGCCCGGATCTGGGTCACGGTGAATTTCCGCATTTCCAGCTTTGGGATGGTAATAGCAACACTGACTTTACCCAGACCAGACAGATTTGTTACGCCTTCCGGCATTTCCAGCTCATAGGTAGCAGCAAAATCATCCGTCAGATCGCTCAACCGGACCTGGCCCAGAACCAGATGATCCAGCTGTGCCAGCACTTTTTCGCTGCCGGAGACCCGGATGGTCACGGGGTCGATGGTGATCTGACAATTGGTCTGATTCAAGAAGCTGTCTTCCACCACATCCAGCCGCAGCTCGATATCCTTCCACTGCTGGATCTTTAATGTGTATCGCACCTCATCCAAGTTGGTCTTGATCATTTCACTTTCCACTGGATCGCCCTTTTCATCGTAGAGGCTCACTGGGAAGCTCTGGCTAATGGTCTCGCTCTTTCCCTCCAGATCCACATTGATCCGAGCCGCAGTGATCCGGTCGACCAGGGCAGAGGGTCCGGTGATGGTAACTTTAGAATTATCCATCGTACCGTTTTCCTTAAAGACGATATATTGCTCCGGGACCTTTCCGGTGTAGTCCACCTGGATATCCAGTTCCTTGGACTTCCATTCAGATACGCTCAAGGTAATTAACTGGGGGTTCTGGCTGACAACATCGTAAGAATTGTTGGACACATCCCCCGGATAGACAATGCGGTAGCTTAGGGCCTGCTCGCCAGCATTGGAGATCTTGGACAGATCTGCGATCAAGGTGATATTGGAGCTATTCAGCTTGATCACATCCGTCCGGTTTCCCCGGATACGCAGTGTGACCGTGGGTTTTTCCTCACCGATGAGCATTAGACCATTGGAAATGAGCACATCTTCATTTTCCAGCACCACCGGGATGTTGTAAAAGGTATCTTCATATTCCGGGTTCACCACCGTGACCACATACAGCCACAGTCCCACAGCGATCACTGCGGACAAAACGCCATACAAAAACTTTTTTTTCATTTCCGGCCCTCCTTGCCCATCTGCTGTAGCTTCTGCCGCAGACGTACCGACAGGCCATCCTGCTTCACGCCCTCCTCCGGGCAGAGCTCATTGGTCAGCAGACGCTCCAGCGTCTGGGGTGCCAAGTGCCGCTTGAGCATACCGCCCACCGCCACGGAAATGGTACCTGTCTCCTCGGACACGATCACCACCACCGCATCGGATGCTTCGCTCATACCCACGCCCGCCCGGTGGCGGGTGCCCAGGTCGGCGCTGAGCCGATCACTGGCAGACAGGGGCAGCACACAACCGGCAGCGGTCATCCGGCCTTCCCGGACGATCATGGCGCCATCGTGCAGAGCTGCCTTAGGGAAGAAAATGTTGCGGATCAGCTGCTCAGACATCTGGCCGTCGATCTTTGTTCCGGTCTTGATGTATTCGTCCAGCGGGTTATCCCGGGCGAAGACGATCAGTGCGCCCACCCGCTCCCGGCTCATGACCTCACAGGCCGCAACCGTCTGGTTGATGACAGGAAGCATTTCAGTACCCTGTTTTTCGCTGCTCAACAGATTGCGGAACTTCATGTTGCCCAAATGGTCCAGCATACGGCGCAGCTCCGGCTGGAACAGCACCACCAGTGCGATCAAGCCGATCTGCAAAAACTGGCTCATGATAAAGCTGATGGTATATAGATTCAGCGCCTCCGTTAGCCATGCTGCGATCAAAATACCCACAACAGCTTTCGCCACCCGGCTGGTAGCCGTGGTCCGAAACAGTGGCAAAATCTTATAAATCAAATATGCGACAATGATGATATCCAAATAGTCCGACCACTTCATTTTGGTCAATTGTTGGAACAATTCTTGAATGGTATTCATCTTACCACTTTAACCTCTTTTCTATTCCAACAGACCCACTTTCGTGAAATCTGTATACAAAGCCTATTATCTGTACCATTATAGCTGATTTCCCGCAAGATGGCAATACTATTTCAGAAATTTTTTTGTATTCCCAAGCCCAAGTTGGAGCAATACGCATTCCAGTCCTTGCACCTGGGATAGCTGCGCTTCATGTCCGAAGCTGATGCGCACCGTGCCGGTTTCCAGCGTCCCGGCGCTTTCATGGGCCAGCGGTGCGCAATGGAGCCCGGCACGCACCGCGATGCCCACCATGCCCAGCTCCTCTCCCATTTCCTCGCAGTCCATATCCGGCACGAAGGAGACCGTCCCTGATTGATGTTCCCCCGAATAAACAGTGAAACCATATTTTTTCAGCATTTTTCCACATTCCCTGGCGCATAATTGTTCCCGTTTGAAGATCTGTTCCTGCCCCACCTGCCGGATATATTCCATCCCCGCACCGAGACCTGCGATCCCGGGCACATTCAGCGTTCCCGCTTCCAGGCGGTCCGGTAGGATCTCCGGCATATCCTGCCGTCTGGACTCACTGCCTGTGCCCCCTGCCAAAAGCGGTTCCGGTATTCGTCCGCAGAGCAAAAGCCCCGTCCCCTGGGGGCCCAGCAGGCCCTTGTGTCCAGGCATTGCAATGAAATCCGCTCCCCATTTTTCCAGGGAGACAGGGAGCGTCCCCGCCGATTGGGCCGCATCCACAACGAACGGAACTTGATACTTCCGACACAACGCCGCCATCTCCTCCACCGGCAGACAATAGCCGAATACATTGGATGCGTGGGTGAACACCGCCGCCACTGGCCCCGCTTTCAGGCCCCGCTCAAAATCTTCCAACGTATCATCCCAATCAAAGAGCTTTCGTCCAGCCACCAGGATCTGCGCCCCCAGTAAATGCAGCGGTCGGGTCACAGCATTGTGCTCAAAGCCGGAGATCAGCACTTTCTCCCCCGGCTTGACCAGTGTGCGAATGGCGATATTCAGCCCGTGGGTACAGTTTTGTGTAAAACCCACATTTTCTGTTGGACAGTCAAACATGGCTCCCGCCGTCTCCCTACAACGATACACCGTTTCTGCTGCTGCCATTGCTGCTGCATATCCACCACGCCCGGGATTGGCGCAGGTACGCAGAGCCTGCACCATGGCGTTTTCCACCGCTCGGGGTTTGGGAAATGAGGTGGCGCCGTTATCCAGATAGATCATAACACTCGCTCCCGGGCCGTGCCATCGTCCATGATGGCATAGAGCTTTTCAAAGGGGATCTGTTCCCCCTCCAGTATTTCCACTGCCATTGGGGCGTTCCATCCCCCCAGACGCAGGCAATATCCGCAACCTCTCTGGCTTAACTGCTTCGGAGTCCGCTGCAAGCGACATTCAATATTTTTCCGGTGCAGCGCCCGCTGTCCCCGCTGGGCAAAGGTCACAGAGCGAAAAGTGATCAACCATTCCGTTTTCATATTCCATCCCTCCCCTGTCAGACTATGCCACATTTTGGGAAAGGGTGTGCAAAGACCGCCACAGCGCACCGCAGCGGTCTATTGTCATTCCTCCAGCAGGCAGACGGCGTGGCAGGAAATGCCCTCCAGCCGCCCGGTAAAGCCCAGCTTTTCTTCCGTTGTTGCCTTCACATTCACCCGGGACACCGAAAGTCCCAGGGCTGCTGCGATATTTTCCGCCATCTGGGGGACAAACTGCCCCACCTTGGGCTTTTGGGCAATGAGCGTCACATCCACATTGCTGATCCGATAACCGGCATCCATCACCTTCTGGCCCACGATGCGCAGCAGTTCCAGAGAGTCTGCCCCCTTGTACTTGGGATCCGTGTCCGGAAAATGGTAGCCGATATCCCGCAGACCCGCTGCACCCAGCAGCGCATCCGACACGGCGTGGAGCAACACATCCGCATCGCTGTGGCCCAGCAGGCCCAGCTCAAAGGGGATCTTCACGCCGCCCAGGATCAGATCCCGGCCCTCCACCAGCTTGTGTACATCATATCCGTGTCCAATTCTCATTTCATTTCCTCCAGCAGAAGTTCTGCGATCTTCAAGTCCATGGGTGTCGTCACTTTGATGTTTCGTTCGTCACCCTCCACCATTTTGACAGACATTCCCAGCCGCTCCACGGCGGAGCAGTCGTCCGTCACCGCCGCCTTGTCCTTTTCGGCCTGGGCCAGCGCCCCGGTCAGCAGGTCGATGTCAAACACCTGGGGGGTCTGCACCGCCTGTAGGGTGCTTCGGTCCGGGGTCGTTTCTACGATGCCCCCTTTGACCACCTTGATGGTGTCCTTCACCGGGATACCCGGCGCCGCTGCGCCATAGGTATTGGCGGCACGCACCGTCCGGTCGATCACTTCCTCCGTGATCAGCGGTCGTGCGCCGTCTTGAATGGCAGCCAGCTGCACCTTGTCGGACAGCGCCCCCAGCCCCCGGGCCACGGACTCCTGCCGGCTGCTGCCACCTTCCATCACGATGCGCACCTTGTCAAAGCCGTGGCACAGATCCGAAATAGGTAAGATCAGGTCCTGTCTTGTGACGATCACGATCTCCCGGATGGCATCGCAGTTGTGAAATGCCCGAACGGTACGCACGATCATCGGCTCCCCCTGCAAGGGTACCATTACCTTGTCAATGCCCCCCATCCGGGAGGCGTTTCCCGCCGCCACGATGACGGCGCCGCAATATTTCAGCGGCAGAGCCTTTCTGGCTCCTTTGGTCAGCTTCGAAATATCCATCATTACAGCTCCATAATGAGTTTTTTGAAATAAGCGCCCCGGACCATGAAATTCTTGAACTGGTCAAAGGCCGCCGAGGCCGGGCTCATCAGCACCACATCCCCCGGCTCTGCCGCCGCAGCGGCTGCATGGACCGCAGATGCAAAATCCCCGCAATCCACGATCTCCGGCTTTTCCCCGGGGCAGTTTTCCACCGCCTGCCGGATCAGCGGTCCGGTGGCACCGCC
>CAZGTR010000038.1:0-9240 GCA_964528715.1 uncultured Oscillospiraceae bacterium
CCTCAATGGTGGTCTTCTCTTCCACATAGGTGCCCATGTCGTCCCAGATCTTCAGGCCGTCCAGCTTCTTCTTGGACAGCTGCACGGTGCCTTCCTGGTCGTTGACGCGCACAACGAAGACCTCGATCTCGTCGCCCACATGGAGAATGTCCTCAGGCTTCACAGAAGGATCGGCGCTAACTTCGTCGTAGGGAATGTAGCCGGCGTGCTTGGTACCCAGATCGACCTGGATCTCGGTGTTGCCGATTCCGGTAACGATGCCAGCGACCTTATCTCCTGTATTTAAAGTCTTGATGGACTGCTCCAGGAGTTCCTCGAAGTTTTCCTCCTGCACAGCATCAGCATTGATGATTTCGCTCATAGTCTTATTGACCTCCTTTATTATCCACGCCGGCGTAGAAGCGCCGGCCGTGATTCCAACATCAGATACACCGTCAAAAAAGTCCGCCTGCAATTCGGACGCATTGTCCACAAGCACCACTTTCCCGCAGTGTTCCCGGCAGATCATGGCAAGGCGGCCGGTATTAGAGCTCTTTGCGTCTCCCACCACGACCATTGCCTGGCTGGAAGCGCTGAGTGTCGCCGCTTCCCGCTGCCTAAATTCCGTTGCTTTACATATTGTATCAAAAATTTTCAAGTTAGTAAACTGTTTTTTTGCGATTTCTACGCTTTTTTTCCATAATAATTCTGTGGAAGTGGTCTGGCTGACCATGCACAAGGGAGTATCCAGGGGAATTTCGCCGCTTTTCGCCCAGTTTTCCAGCTCCTGCGGCGTTTCAAAGATCCGGCAATGCCCACACCAACCGGCGATCCCCTCCACCTCCGGGTGGCTACGGGTGCCGATGATCACAGGCAGCGCCCCCTCCGCCTCGGCTTTTTCCACGATCCCATGGATGCGCTTGACGAAGGGACAGGTGGCGTCGATGATCTCCACCCCCCGCTGCTCCAGCTGCTGTACCACCGCTCTGGTCACGCCGTGGGAGCGGATGATCACCGTCATGCCGGGCTCCGCTTCCTCCGGGGACTGGATGACCCGGATGCCCATTTCATCGAACCGATCCACCACATGGCGGTTGTGGATGATGGGGCCCAGCGTCACCACCGTTTTCCCTTCTGCGGCGGCTTTCTCCACGGTCTCCACCGCCCGGCTGACGCCGAAGCAGAAGCCGGCGCTTTTTGCGACTCTGGTACTCATGCGCCCACCTTCTGGGCGGTGATATTCAAAATGGTCTGCACCACCTGGTCGATATCCATGTCAGAAGTATCCACCTTCACGGAATCCCGGCACATTTTCAGCGGTGCTATGGCCCGGTGGGTGTCCTGATAGTCCCGCTCCTGGATCTCCTTGAGCACTTGATCATACTTTGCCTTCTGGCCCTTGGCGATCATCTCGTCGGTACGACGCTTTGCCCGAACCTCGGCAGAGGCGGTGAGGAAGATCTTCACTTGAGCGTCAGGCAGGACCACCGTGCCGATGTCCCGGCCGTCCATGACCACATTGTGCTGCCGGGCGACCTCCCGCTGCATATCCAGCAGGACCTCCCGCACCACCGCATGGGCAGAGATCAGAGATGCCTTCTTGGAGATCTCGCTGGTACGGATATCTTCTGACACATCCATACCGTTCATGATCATGTGCTGGGCACCCGCTTCGTCATAGCGGATCTCAATGGTCAGCTCGTCGATGTAACGCTCCACGCCGTCCACATCCTTGGGGCTGACGCCCCACAGGTCCATAAAATAGGCAACGGTGCGATAGATGGCACCGGTATCCACATAATAATATCCCAGCTGTGCGGCAACACGCCGGGCAATGGTGCTTTTACCGGCACCTGCGGGTCCGTCAATGGCGATGGCAACCTTTTTATCCATGATCTTTACCTCTCTATTATCCTTCTTTACGCAGCTTGGCCAGGGCCGCTGCTTCCCGGGCAGTGACTTCTTCAGCTGTCATGCCCAATTGTTTTCCGACTTCTGCGGCGCTCTGGGGCAGTCCTGCCTCCAGGCCATAGCGCAATGTCAGCAGTTTTGCGTCCTGCTCGTCCAAACTGCTCAGCAGTTCCTCGATCCGCTGGCGCATTTGGAAATAGGCAGTATCCTCCACCGCCTGAGTCTCGGCAAGCTCCTCTTCCTCCGGTTCCGGCTCCTGCTTTGCCCGCTTCATCCGCCGGGCATTTTCCAGCATATCCGCCACCTGCACCGTCTCCTGGACGCTCATGTGCAGTTCCTGGGCGATCTCCTCCACTGTGGGGTTCCGGCCCAGATCGCTCAACAGCCGCTCGTCCACAGCCCGGTAATCTTCCATGGCCTGGCGCATCCGTTGCCCCACACCAAAATCCCGGGCTTGAAGAAGCAGCGCTTTGTGCATGGCGCGGCGGATAAAGCCTTCGCAGTGCGCTTCGAAATCGCCGCCGGTATAAGAAAGGATCCCCTGCCACAAAGCAAGGCTGCCTTCCTGGATCAGATCCATCAGCAGAACACCCCGGCCCGCCAGCTCAAATGCCAGCTCCACCACCCGGTGAAGCATTAGATTCGTCAGCTGCTGTGTGACATTTTCATTCCCGTCCAGATATTCCCGGGCCAAAAGCTGCACATCCCCGCAGGCCGGTAAACCGGCGATCTCCTCCAAATACAGCCGCAGCGGGTCGTTTTCCTCCAACCCCTCCGGCAGGCGGCCACTCGTTACCAGTTCCTTTTCCTGCCGCAGCCGCAGCGCCAGCTCTCCGCTACCCAAAAAGCCGGTCAGTCCGCCAATATCCAACAGACACTGCTTTTGTTCCAGCAGTTGCAGTGCTTCTTCCAGAATTTCCTCCGGTTCCGACTCCATCATAGTCAGAAAATGCACCGCATCCATCCGTCCTCCCACCGGGAGTTTTGATAATTCGATTTCCCAAAGCGCCTGCTCAAAGGAAAAATCCAAATCATTCATTCCAAATAGTCCTCCAGTCCCATACTTGCGCCCAGCTTTTGCAGCTTTTCAATGGCTTGCCGCTCGATCTGCCTTGCCCGCTCTTTGGAAATGCCCAGCCGATTACCGATCTCCTCTAAAGACAGGCACCGGTCGCCTCCCAGTCCGAAATGCAGCTGCAACACTTCCCGCTGCCGGTCGCTTAACGCATGAAGCAAATCTTCCACCGTCTTATTCAGTTCTTCCCGCACCAAAGCTTCGTATGGTTGCGGGGCCTGCTCATCCTTCAACAGGGTACCGACGGTACTTTCTTCCCCAACAGGTGCGTCCAGAGAGCATATCTCCGGGTGCAGCTGCATCAACTGCCGCAGTTTTGGGACCGTCAGTTCACAAGCCCGGGCCAACTCCGTCTCCTCCGGCTCACGGCCCTGCTCTTGGATCAGCTGAGCGCGCACTTGAGCGATCTTCCGGATCCGTTCCGCTGTGTGTGCCGGGACTCGGATCAGTTCTGCATGATTGATCAAATACCGGGAAACTCCCTGGCGGATCCACTTGGTGGCATAGGTAGAAAAGCGAAATTCCCGGGTGTAATCAAATTTCTTTGCCGCCACCAGCAGGCCGATACTGCCCTCCTGGATCAGATCCATCAGAGGTACGCCTCGACCGGCATATTCTCTGGCCACAGACACCACCAGCCGCAAATTGGAATTTACCATCTGCCGGATGGCTTCTTCATCCCCCTGGGCGCAGCGGCGGGCCAGATCCCGCTCCTGTTCCGGTGTCAACCGGGGGTATCGGCGGATCTCATTCAAATATTGCCGCACATCATCTTCTCCGGCAGACACCGGAGCAGCATTTTCAGTTGTGAGCAGATCTGTCATCATTTGAGTCCTTTTCTTTCTTTCAGCCTGTTTTGAAGTGCCAGCAGATCATCCTCCGAAGACACTGCCGCCGCCTGGTGTTCTCCCAGAACGATGGCAACGCAGTCACCAAATGCCTGTTCACTGACCGGGCCCTGGTGCCGCTGCTGTACCCCCACCATGTGGGACATTTCCTCCGGCTCCAAGTCCTCCAGCACTGCCAGGCTGACTTCGCAGCCCTGGGCATACCGCTGCTGCAACTGCCCAAACACCCGCCCCAGCAGTGGAACGGAGAAGCAGTCCTGCTTCAATGCACCGCACTTATTCAGCAGTGCCGGCTCCAGCAGCGCCTGCGCAATGATCGTTTCCTCCGCCATGGCGGATCTCATGTTGTCATATCGAATGTTGCGGCTCTTGGGCTGCAAATTCTGTGCAGGAGCCAGATCGATCTTTTCCTGCTTTTTCTTTTCCCGATTGCGGCGGCGCTTCACCGCCCGGTCGATCTCCAATTTCATGGCATCCAAGCTGATCTTCGCCTTTTCCGCCACTCTGCCGGCATAGACCTCCCGCTGGACTGCACTGCCCAGCGTAGCGATCAGGTCCGCAGACTCCTGCAAATAGTTGACCTTCTGGTCATCCTGGTTCAGATCATATTTCCGGGCAATGGCCCCCAGTTGATATTCCACCCGGTTGGCAGACTCCTCCAGCAGCAGCCGGAACTTGTCCGCCCCGAATTTCTTCAGAAATTCATCCGGGTCCTTTGCGTCTCGCAATTGCAGAACTTTCACTTGTAGTCCTGCTTTTTCCAGGATGGGAATGGCCCGCTGGGTTGCATTCTGCCCCGCCTTGTCCCCATCGTAAATGAGGATCACCTGCTCGGCATATCTGGTCATCAAGGTGGCCTGTTCTTCTGTCAAGCTGGTGCCCAGAGAGGCCACCGCATTATCAAATCCATACTGGTGCAGGGAAACCACATCGATGTTTCCTTCCACCAGAATGAGTGAATTTTCTTTGCTTTTCTTTGCCAAATTCAGTCCAAACAGATTTTTCCGCTTGTTGAATATCAGCGTTTCCGGAGAATTCAAATATTTGGCGGCGTTGTCGTCTTTTTTGATGATACGCCCACCGAAAGCAATGACATTCCCCCGCACATCGATGATGGGGAACATCAGCCGGTCCCGGAACCGGTCGAAGATCTTGGTATTGTCCTTCTGGGACACGGTCACAAGACCCGAGTCGATCAGCTCCTGTTGGGTGTAGCCCTTGGCTTTCATGGCCCGGATCAAGCTGTCCCAGCTATCCGGGGCATAGCCCACGCCGAAGGTGGTCAAAATGTGCTTGCTCATCCCCCGGCCCAGGGCGTATTCCAGTGCCCCTTTTCCCACCGGAGCGTACAGCTGACTGTGGAAAAACCGGGCTGCTTCCTTATGTAGCGCCCAAAGCCGCTCCTGCTGTCGATAGTGGGACTGATACTGCTCGTCCTCCGGCACCTGCATTCCCGCCCGCTTTGCCAGAGCACGGACGGCATCCGGGTAGCTCAGCCCCTCCACCTCCATCTGGAAGTTGATGACACCGCCGCCCTTGTGGCAGCCGAAGCAGTAATAGATCCCCTTATCCGGGGCAACGGAAAAGGACGCAGTTTTCTCCCCATGGAACGGGCACAAACCAAACAAATTCGCCCCGGAGCGGCGCAAATTCACATACTGGCCCACCACATCTTCGATTGGGTTGCGGGCCACCAATTCGTCAATAAATGACGCTGGAAATGCCATAAAACTGCCTCCTTTCTGATTTTTTGTACTTTTTACAGTCTGCGGCCCTGCTTAGGCTGCTCAGCATCCGCCGGGCATTTTTTCGACAGGCTCTGAGCCAGCAGCCAGCAGCCGCACAGCAACAGGATCACCACCACATTGGGCTGCAAGAATACGGTCTCTGCCTGGATGATATAAGGCATGGCACTCAGCACCGCAGCACCCAGGCTACACCAGCCGATGGTCCCGTACAATCCCGGCTTCTTGAAGCAGACGGCCACCAGCGCCAATGCCAGCACCACAAAGGTCACAAGTCCCGCCAGGGGCAGACAGGAAGCAGCGACCGTCTCCGCCTTCACGGTAAAGAAATTGAAAACGGTATTCTCAGGAGCCGCCACTACATCCTTTGCGTAATATCCCACGCTTCCGGGGAGCAGCTCAAAGGTCATAGCGGACATAGCCAGGGCCGGCAGGGCCCATTTCATCACTTTGTTTTTGTTCATGCCGTTCACCTCAACGCATTATTATAGCATATCAACCCCGGACATTCCAGCCCATGGGAATGAAAATCTCCGTATATTTGTCCACGGCGTACTTATCCGTCATACCAGCGATGTAGTCACACACCGTTCGCTCCATGCCATCAAAGGTCAGTTGGGGCTGAAAATCCTCCGGCAAGGTCTCCGGGTGGGCCGTATAATATTCATACAGCCGGGAGAGCATTTCCTTGGCCTTGCCCTCCTCCCCCTTGGCGGCGGGATTGTAATACACCCGCTCAAACATGAACGAGCGCAGAGATGCCAGGGCATTTTCCACCTGGGGGGACAGGCAGATGGTCCCCGCTTCCCGAGATACCTGGATCAGATCGCACACCAGCGTGTTGATCCGCTGGCTATGGGTCACACCCAGAATGTCCGATATTTCCTTCGGAATATCATCATTGGACAGGATCCCCGCCCGGACCGCATCGTCGATGTCATGGTTGACGTATGCGATCTGGTCGGAACGGCGCACCACCTGCCCCTCCAGAGTCTCCGGGATGTAGGCACCGGTGTGGCCCAGGATGCCCATGCGGACTTCGTAGGAAAGGTTTAGGCCCTTTCCGTTCTTCTCCAACATATCCACCACCCGCAGGCTCTGCTCATTGTGCCGGAAGGGAACGCCCAGGCAGGCAGACAGTGCCGCTTCACCTGCGTGTCCAAAGGGGGTGTGGCCCAGATCATGGCCCAGTGCGATGGCCTCCGTCAGATCCTCATTCAGGGCCAGCGCCCGCACGACGGTCCGGGCGATCCGGGAGACCTCGATGGTGTGGGTCATCCGGGTGCGGTAATGGTCGCCCTCCGGACGCAGGAACACCTGCGTCTTGTGCATCAGCCGACGGAACGCCTTGGAATGGATGATCCGGTCCGTGTCCCGCTGGAAGCAGGTACGCACATCATCTTCTTCCACTTCCTCCGGCATGGGCCGACCTTGACTTTCATCCGAAAACGTCGCCAGCGGATTCAGCCGCCGGTGCTCCAAAAATTCCAATTCCTCCCGAACAGTCATACAAACCTCTCCTTACGCTTCAATGGGAAATGCCCGGTATTCCTGCCCTGTCTCCATCCCCTCGATGGTGGCAGCGCTCATGTCCGTCAGTTTTTCCAAAAATGGCTGTGCCTGTGCCTCCGGCACCAATATTTCCAGCTCTACCTCGGCGGCAAACTGGGTATCCCGGATGATCCCGCCGAAGGTCGCCACCTCCAGCTTCACCCGCTCGTAATAGGTGTAGGGGCAGGGCACATACAGCGCCGTCCACACCCGTTTCATGGACTTTCCCGCCGCATCCACGGCGATCTTAGCACCCTTGGTATAGGCCCGCACCAGGCCACCGGCCCCCAGCAGAACCCCGCCAAAGTACCGGGTCACCACGCACACCACATTGTAAAGTCCCTCCCGTTGCAGCACCTGCAACATGGGCATTCCGGCAGTACCGCCCGGCTCGCCGTCGTCGGAAAACCGCACCGCACCATCTCTGATGATATAGGCCCAGCAATTGTGGGTGGCATCATATTGCTGCTTTTTCATGGCCTGGATCTTTTCCAGGGCCTCCTCCTCGGACTCCACCGGCCAGACTCTGCCGATGAAGCGGGATTTTTTCTCGATAAACTCATCTTCACCGAATTGGGTCGGGACCAGATATTCGTCCAAGATCAGCACTCCTTTGTGATATAGTCTCGCAATCTGCCGTAGAGGATGGGATCGACGATGGTCTCCACCACGATCCCCTCCCCGGTATAGTCCACACCAAGGACCTGCGCACTGCTGTGCAGCGTGTCCACCATGCCGCCCATGGAATAGGGCAGTGTCACGACGATATGATGGCGGTCGTGGCCCAGGGCCTTTTCAATGGCCTTTTTCAGTTCTTCCATGCCCACGCCAAACTTGGCAGAGATCGCCACCACATCTTCACCCACGGGGATATCGGTCTTTTCCACCCGATCTGCCTTATTATAGCAGCGCAGTACCGGCGTTTCGGACTTTGCCAGCTTTCCGATGAGCTTGTCCACCACGGCAATGTGTTCCTCCCGGTTGGGATCAGCAGAGTCAATGACATGAAGCAGCACATCGGCGTACTCCAGCTCCTCCAGCGTTGCGTGGAACGCCTCCACCAGATGGTGGGGCAGTTTTGCAATAAATCCGACGGTATCGGTCAAGATCACATCCAGATTGTCGGACACCGTCAGTACCCGGGAAGTGGTATCCAGAGTGTCGAACAGCCGGTTGTTAGCCGGGATCCCCGCATCGGTCAAATGGTTCAGCAAGGTGGATTTTCCTGCATTGGTATAGCCAACGATGGCCACCACCGGCACGGAATTTTTCATCCGCCGCTCCCGCTGGACGGCCCGGACCTGCCGCACCTGTTCCAGCTCGCTTTGCAGCCGGGCGATCCGCTCCCGGATGTGCCGCCGGTCAGACTCCAGCTTCGTCTCACCGGGACCCCGGGTGCCGATGCCGCCGCCCTGACGGCTCAGGCTCTTGCCCATGCCGGACAACCGGGGCAGCAGATATTTATATTGGGCCAGCTCCACCTGTAAGCGGCCTTCTTTGGTCTTTGCCCGCTGGGCAAAAATATCCAATATCAAAGCGCTCCGGTCCAATACCGTCACGCCAATGATGTCTTCCAGTGCCCGAATGTTGCCTGGGGACAGTTCGTTGTCAAATATCACCATAGTGGACGCCGTTGCTTCCACCAACATCCGGACTTCTTCCGCTTTTCCCTCACCGATAAAACTGTGAGGATCCGGGGTATGGCGATTTTGCAGCACCTTACCGGTGCAGAAGCCCCCCGCCGTTTCCAGCAGGTCCTCCAATTCCTCCAGCGTCTCGTCTGTGGCAGTCTGCCCCTTGGTAAAACAGTCCGCATTTAGGCCCACCAGAACAGCCCGCTCGCAGACCTGCTGATCAAATCTTTCTCCCATTGCAGCCTCCATTTTCAAGCACGATCATAATCTAATTCATTATAACACACACTGCCCAATACGGGCAACATTTTTCCGTGAAAAATATAAAAAAAGTCCGCACTACGTAAAACGCAGTGCGGACTTTGCTCTTACTTAATGCCAAAGCGCTTGTTGAAGCGATCGACCCGTCCACCGGTGTCAACCAGCTTCTGCTTGCCGGTATAGAAAGGGTGGCACTTGGAGCAGATCTCAACACGGATGTCCTTCTTGGTGGAGCC
>CAZGTR010000039.1:0-9005 GCA_964528715.1 uncultured Oscillospiraceae bacterium
CAGGCGACCTTCTCATTACGAGTGAGATGCACTACCGACTGTGCTACACTAGCGATTACGCTTGGATATTATACTTGCTTTTTGCCGGAATGTCAACTCTTTTTTACAGGCCGAGCTCATGCATTTTTTCCCGCAAAGACAGTAGATCATCGAAACTCTCCGGGCGCTTCGTTGCATCTCGCAGCAAGGCGGATGGGTGATAAAACGCCGTCATCCAAATACCGTTCTTTTCCACCCACTGCCCATGCTCCCGGGTGATCCGGTAATCGCTTCGGATCAGCCGCATGGCGGCGATCCGCCCCAGGCAAACAATGATCTTCGGCTGAATCAACTGGATCTGCCGCTCCAAATAGCCGATACAGGCGTCTTGCTCCGTCTCCAGCGGATCCCGATTTTTCGGCGGGCGGCATTTCACGATATTTGCAATATAGCAGTTTTGGTTCCGATCCAAATCGATGATACTGAGCATATCGTCCAGCAGCAACCCCGCTGGCCCCACGAACGGCTCCCCTTTCAAGTCCTCCTGCTCCCCGGGTCCTTCACCAACGAACATAACAGCACTATTCGTATTTCCCACGCCGAAAACCACATGATGTCTCGTCTCGCACAGGCGGCAATTCGTGCAATTGCTGCATTCGTGTTGCAGTTGCTCCCAATCAGACATTGGCCTTTCTCCTCTCACGCTGACGCTGACGGCGACGCCGCCGGGCCTTTCTGCGCATATTTCCAACAAAGCGCAAGACCATCATCGCCAAAAGAAACAGGACGATCATGCCACCGAACACGCCCAGAGTCACTGCCAGCGCCTTCCAGCTTCCGCTGTCCTCCTTCACGGGCGCTTCCGGGATCACCGGCTCGCTTTCCACCGCCACAGCATTCATAGCAACCATATCCGTCTGTGCCAGGCACTTTTCACCGTACCATACCTGCACAGAGCCAATGCTCTGTCCCTTTTCCACTGGGGCGACCAGCGCCGTATCCTTTTGGGTATATACCCATCGAAGCAAACTCACATCCAGCTTATTCGGGAGCACCGTAGACGCAGACGCCGCCGGCTGCGTCACCACCTGATTGGCACCCCCCTGTACCGGGTACTGAGAAATGGACTGTCCATCAAAAAACACCTGACGATAGGAAAAGCCGGAGAATGCGTAGTCCAGCAGCTCCTTGCATTCTTCAAAGCTGCCGTATTTGCTGATACTCACTTCCGTCTCATAGGTTGCCTTGGCACCCATGACAATGCACAGAATATCCATTCCGCCCTGTTGGGCCGTTACTGTCAAGCAGCGACCGCCCTTGTCCGTGGCGCCAGTTTTACCGCCGGTGACTCGTTCATCATAGTATTTATTGCCGCTCAGGGCCATGTTATTGGTGGTCTTCACCTCCCGAGGGTCACTCTTATTGGTGGCAGGAACGGTATAGCTCACCGTTTCAAAAATAGTCTTGAACTGCTCGTTTTCCAGCGCTGCTTCCGTGATCCGGCAAATATCCCGGGCGGTAGTGTAAGTTTCCTCATCGTGCAGTCCGCTGGCGTTGCTGTAATGCGTTCCTTTGCACCCCAGTTCCGCCGCCTTTTCATTCATTAACTGGACAAAAGCGTCCTGGCTTCCGGCAATGTGCTCTGCCACCACCGCCGCCGCATCGTTTGCGGAAGCGACCATGGTACAGTACAGCAGATCTTCCAGTGTAAGAATCTCCCCAGTTTTTAATCTTGCGCTGACAGAGCCAATGGCGACACTGTTCAACGCCGACCGGGTCACGGTCACCTGATCCCCCAATGTGCCATTTTCCAGCGCCACAAGAACGGTCATCAATTTGACCATACTGGTGGGATAGATCTTCGTGTCCGGGTTGTACGCATAAAGCATAGTCCCGCTATTCAGCTCATAAAGGATCACAGCCTCTGCCGACTCCGTCAACCGCCCCTCGTCACTGAGCGCAACGGCTGCGTCTACACTGTGACAGCCGGAAGTAACTGCGTCATTTGCGCCCCATGCCGGCAAAGCAAACGCACTCAACATGAGCGAAAAGGATAAAACAAGACAAACTGTCCGAATTTTTTTCATAATCTGACCTCTATATTTCATCACCGGACTTGTCCGATGGAAAAAACTCGTGTATAATATTTATAAAGATATTATATCAGCTTTTCAAAGGTTCGTCAATGTGGGAGGAAAACAGAAATGAAAAATAACGGTCTTTCATATCTTGCCTGCGGATGTCTGATCATCGCTGCCTTTCTGGGTGGACTTTATTTAGGGCGAAGCATTGGTTCTACCCCCGTGTACACAGTCCAAACCCCCGGCGGCACGACCTTGAGTTCCACCGCAATCCAAATGACGGATGCCACATCCCTCCCATCTGCAACGGAAACCACCGTCACAGATGCCACCATCGTACCCACACAGGAGCCTACCCAAAGTGGGTATGATATCGCCGTCAGCGGAGGCAGTGTCAATATCAACACAGCTGATCTGGAAACACTTCAGACCCTCCCAAAAATCGGCCCAAAGATCGCCCAGGCCATCATCGATTACCGAAATGAGAATGGTCTCTTTCAAAACATTGGGCAGATCACAGAAGTTCCAGGCATTGGTTCCGGGATCTTCAAGCTGATCAAGGACTATATCACCGTAGGAGGCTGAACTGATGAAAATACTGGTCGTAGATGACGAAGATCTGCTGCTCAAGGGAATCCGCTTTAATTTGCAACACGAAGGGTACGAAGTGATCACCGGGGCCAACGGTGTCGAGGCTGTAGAGGCAGCCAAGACACAATCCCCGGACCTGATCGTTCTGGATGTGATGATGCCCCAGATGGATGGCCTCACCGCCTGCTCCAAGATCCGGGAATTTTCCAACATCCCTATCATTCTTCTGACTGCCAAAGCCGATGATATGGACAAACTCATGGGCTTTGATTACGGAGCGGACGATTATTTGACGAAGCCCTTTAACATTCTGGAGCTAAAAGCCCGGATCCGTGCCCTACTGCGCCGTTCCGGTGCCGGAAATCAAGCCCAGGAAGCCAAGCTTTTGACCATCGGTTCGATCTCCCTGGATCTGGATTCCCGAAACGCCTACCGCTCCGGGACACTGGTAGATCTGACCGCCAAGGAATTCGATGTGATCGAATATCTCATGCGCAATCCCAACCGTGTCTTTTCCCGGGAAAATCTGCTGGACACCATCTGGACCTACGAATACCGCAGCGACATCCGTACAGTGGATGTACACATCCGTCGTCTGCGGGAAAAGCTGGAAGAAAATCCGGCAGAGCCGGCCTATATCATGACGAAATGGGGTGTCGGTTATTACTTCCGAAAATGAACAAAGGCCGAAGCGCCGATACAGCAATATGCTCTCACGGTACAGTGCCGTCTATATATGCGTCACGTTTATCGTGTTGCTTGTTTTAAATTTTTACTGCTCCGACACCAGCCAGCTGCTGTTTTTTCAGAGCAAAGAAACCGCCATGTTTGAAAAGTGTCAGGTCGCCGCAGCGGAAGTCTCCACTTTGGATCTGCTCAACGCCACCGGTATCGCCCAAACGCTTCAGCAGCTGGATGGGTTGAATACCACCCGCACCATCGTCACTGACCGTTCCGGAATTGCACTTTACGACTCCTACACCGTCAATTCCTGCCAGGGAATGTATGTGCTATTGCCGGAAGTAGTCAACGCTCTAAGCGGCACAAAATCTTTTTCATCTGAATTTGACCACGACAACGGCGTGATCCAATCCCGTGTAGCAACACCAATATACACTTCCGGTGTTCTTGCCGGATGTGTTTACATGATGGAATACGACGCTGAGCAGGGTGCGCTGATGCATTCGCTGCAAAAGAATATCCTGACCATTTCTCTGGTCCTGGTGGTAGCGGTCATTCTCTTTTCCGTCGTCTTCTCCAACGGTTTCTCTACCAGACTGCGCCGGGTGCTTTCCTCCATGCGGATCATCCGCAGCGGTGACTATTCCCACAGGGTCATCATGGGCGGTAATGACGAACTGACCTTTTTGGGTGACGAATTCAATCTGCTCACCGAGCGATTGCAGATCTCCGAAGAAAAGCGCCGCCGCTTTGTATCCGACGCTTCCCACGAGCTAAAAACGCCACTGGCTTCCATCAAGCTTTTAACCGACTCCATTTTGCAAAACGATATGGATACGGACACGATCCGGGAATTCGTCACAGATATTGGAAATGAAGCAGACCGGCTGAACCGCATGACTCAAAAGCTGCTGTCACTAAGCAAAGTGGACAGTCAGCAGGACGGCGATTGTGAGATCGTCTATATGAAGCCCACCATCGAGAAGGCCGTGCGTATGCTCTCCGGTATTGCCGGCAACAACATCCAGATCCATACGGATTTTTCAGATGATTGCCCCATTTTGATTTTGGAAGATGACCTGTATCAAATTGCTTTCAATTTGACCGAAAACGGCATCAAATACAACCGGCCTGGCGGCTCCCTTTTCATCCGCACCTACCGTCAAGAGGATAATGCCGTGCTGGAAGTCCGGGACACAGGCGTTGGCATTCCAGAAGCTGCACAGGGGCATATTTTCGAACGTTTCTTCCGTGTCGATAAGGCCCGCTCCCGTTCCACCGGCGGCAGCGGATTGGGACTTGCCATCGTTCGGAGCATGGTCGAGCGGAACCAGGGCACCATCCATGTCGAAAGTCAAGAAGACGTGGGCAGCACCTTCCGTGTCTGCTTCCCCGCTTTTGATCCGCAGGAGGTGAACCCGTGAAAAAACGCATCGCACTTCTTTTGATTTTTGCCTGTGCCTGTTCCCTTTTCGGCTGCCAGCTGGACCAGGAGGAGCCGAAAAAGCCTGTTACTGTGTATTACAGGCGGTCACAAATGACCTACGGCAGCAGTGACGGTGTCATTTCCTCTTACGCACTGGAAGCCATGGACCATGAGAAGGACGTTCCCTTCCTCCTCCAGGCATATCTGCAAGGACCAGACAGCGCCGATTTTTCCCCGACCTTTCCTTCCGGAACATCACTATGTAGCTATAGTCTGGAAGGACTGACCGCCAAGGTGGTGCTGAGTGATCAGCTTGCCACCTTGACCGGTATTGATCTGAGCATTGCCTGCGCCTGCCTGTCCAAAACACTCATGAGTCTGACCGGCTGCCAAGAGGTCATCATCTGCGCTGAGCACGCCCAATTGGACAACAACAAATACATCACCGTCAGCTCCAACAGCTATCTAATGCAGGACTTGAGCGGTGAAAACGAAAACAACTGAACGGGAGGCTTCCATGCGTTTTCTTTCCTGGAACGTCAACGGCCTTCGGGCCTGTGTACAAAAAGGTTTTACTGAATTCTTCCAACAAAGCGACGCCGATTTCTTCTGCGTCCAGGAGACCAAGCTACAACCGGGGCAAATTCAACTGGATCTGCCCGGCTACGAGCAGTATTGGTGCTATGCCGAGAAAAAGGGCTACTCCGGCACCGCCATTTTTACCCGACACCATCCTCTGTCCATTGCCTACGGCATTGGTGTATCGGAGCTGGATAATGAAGGCCGGGTCATCACGTTGGAATATGATGATTTTTATCTGGTCAACTGCTATACCCCCAACGCCCAGCAGGAGCTGGCCCGGATCGATCACCGGATGGCATGGGAAGATGCGTTTCTCTCCTATTTGAAGCAACTGGACGAGAAAAAGCCCGTGATCCTGTGCGGCGATCTGAATGTTGCCCACCAAGAGATCGACTTAAAAAATCCCGCTACCAATCGGGGCAGTGCCGGCTTTTCTGACCAGGAGCGGGCCGCATTCACCCGGTTGCTGAAAAACGGCTTCACTGACTCCTTCCGCTATCTGAATCCAGAGAAGCGGGACTGTTACAGCTGGTGGAGCTACCGATTCAAGGCCCGGGAACGAAACACCGGCTGGCGTATCGACTACTTTGTGGTATCCGACCGGCTGCGACCCTTGATCCGCAATGTCGCCATCCACGCCAATATCATGGGCTCTGATCACTGCCCGGTGGAACTGGATCTGACGATTTGATCTGCAAGCCCATTACGCCGTCCCGGATCTCCAGGACGGCGTTTTTCAGCTCCTTCAAGTAGCAAAATGGCTCATCAAGCTTCACAGGAACCCATTTATCCTGTGCAACCGTTGGCCTTGGCCCTATAAAAAACGATAATTCCCTTTCCTCAAAATGACTGATTGGGATCTGCTTTTCCAGGTAAAAGGCGTCCCCGCATGGAATGGGCACGCCCAAGCTTTCCACTCTTTCACCGCAGCGGACCATAATGCGGCAGATCACCGCCCCAGTCAAATCGCAGCAGCACAAGAACCGATAATACAGCCCCGCCCTGCGCACCTGGGCCTTTCCCACCTTCTCGTTGCCCAGGTAAATATCATAAACGCCTTCCATAAAAGATCCCCCCTTGCACCAGTTCTATGCTGCACAGGAGGGATCTATTCATGTAGCGCCATGCAACCCCAGACTCACCGCAATGGCATCATCCACCATCGCCATCTGGTTCTCGTTCAAATGGCCCATGTGCTCCCGTAGGCGGCGCTTGTCAATGGTACGCATTTGCTCCAGCAGTATCACAGAATCCTTGCTTAGGCCGACGCTGCCCCCGGCAATATTGATGTGGGTAGGAAGCCTCGCTTTTCCCGTCTGACTTGTGATAGCAGCTGCAATGACCGTAGGGGAATGGCGGTTTCCGGTATCGTTCTGTACGATCAAGACCGGTCTTGTTCCACCCTGTTCGCTGCCCACAACCGGGGATAGATCTGCATAGAAAATATCCCCTCGTTTGACCGTGGTATCCATGTGCTTCACGCTCCGTCGGTTTGATTTCCTGCGCTACCGGATCTCCTATGTAACGCGGTTAACCCTATTTTCCCACGCACACGGGCAAATTATACAGCAACGCTTTTGAAATATCCTATGGAGCAAAGCACCTGTCCGTTACAAATAACGAAAATTTTTGACTTCCATCGACAAAAGTCTTCTTCCCTGCCATAACACTTCGCAGCGTTTTGGGGTATCCGCTTCATCCAGCCAAATATCCAGATGTAGCGCATTTTCCTCATAGCTGTCGTCAATGGCAAGCCGCAACAGATCTGCTTCAACACCGCAAGAGGTCAAATACCCGGAACGCAAGGTCTTCACCAGTACCCATGGGCCGCTGACCGGGGAGATCAGTTCATCAGCCAGGATATCAAATGCCAGTACCTGGTCATCAAAGGTCAGCTTCCCGCTCCCCTGACTGATTTTTCCTGTGATCCCGGCAATGGACACGGGCTGCACAACTTCAAAGGTCACGTTTCCCTCCTGATCTGCCGTACAGTCCATGGTAAAGGAATATGTCTTATCCCCATAATCCGCTGTGATCACGGTTTGAAAAGCGAAAGCTGTACTTTGCAGCTTCACTCGCAAATTCAGCGCCCGTTCCATCTCTGCTCCCTCTGTGGCACATCCAGTCAACAAAACGATCACGCAAACGATCATGAACATCCGCTTCATCATATTTCCACCTCGCTGATCATGATACCATATTACTATGGCTGAACCGGAAGTTTATACCAGATAATTGAAAATAAACTTGCTTTTTTTCTTGGGATATGCTAAAATAGCGTCGTTATATGGAAAAGCTACGATTGGGCTGCCTTGTATTGGTTTGCGTATACAGCGAGAGCGGGATGGTGTGAGCCGCTTGCGTGCAATGCCGGGCTTTCTCCCAGGAGCCGCCGCCTGAAACCGCAGTAGGGTGCGCCGGGTGATCCCGTTACAGATCCAAGGCGTGTTTGCGCCGAGTAAGCTGCGCTTCTTTGGAGCGAATTGCGGGTGGTACCGCGGAAGGAATGTCCTTTCGTCCCGATATTGGGATGAAGGGGCTTTATTTTTTATTAAAAACCTTTTAGGAGGAATTTTCATTATGAAGGAACAATTGCAACAGATCCGCCAGCAGGCACTCGCTGCGCTGGATGCAGCCGAAACACCGGCTGCTCTAGAAGAACTGCGTGTCCGGCTTTTGGGCAAGAAAGGTGAACTGACCGCTGTGCTGAAGCAGATGGGCAAGCTCTCCCCCGAGGAGCGGCCTGTAATGGGTCAGATCGCCAACGCAGTCCGTGCGGATATCGAAGCAAAGCTGGAGCAGTGCAAGGCATCCATCGGTGCCGCCGTGCTGGAAAAGAAGCTGGAGGCAGAGGCCATCGATGTCACCATTCCTGGTGATGAGGTCACTCTGGGCCATGAGCATCCCATGAACCAGGTGCTGCAGCAGATCAAGGATCTGTTCGTCGGCATGGGTTACACCATCGTGGACGGCCCCGAAGTGGAGCTGTCCGAGTACAACTTCACCCGTCTGAACACCGAGGAAGGCCACCCCGCCCGGGACCGGAGCGACACCTTCTACTTTACAGACGATGACTCCGTACTGCTGCGTACCCAGACCAGCTCCATGCAGGTGCGTGTGATGGAGAACAAAACCCCCCCCATCTGCATTCTGGCTCCCGGCCGTGTGTACCGCAAGGACGAGGCCGACGCCACCCACTCCCCCATGTTCCACCAGATCGAGGGTCTGGTAGTGGCGGAGAACATCACCATGGGCAACTTGAAGGGCGCACTGGTGACTCTGATGAAGCAGATCTACGGTCAGGAGGCCGTGATGCGCTTCCGTCCTCACCACTTCCCCTTCACCGAGCCCAGCTGCGAAATGGATATGCAGTGCCACAAGTGCCACGGCACCGGCGAGGTAGACGGTCAAGTCTGCTCCACCTGCCATGGTGAAGGCTGGATCGAACTGCTGGGTGCCGGTATGGTCCACCCCAAAGTTCTGGAAGGCTGTGGCATTGATCCCGAAAAGTACTCCGGCTTTGCCTTCGGCATGGGCCTGGAACGGATGGCCATGGGCCGTTTGAAGATCAATGACCTGCGTCTGATTTTCGATAACGACATTCGATTCTTGAATCAGTTCTAAGGAGGGAACAGTCATGCAACTCAACAGAAAATGGATCAATG
>CAZGTR010000040.1:0-8987 GCA_964528715.1 uncultured Oscillospiraceae bacterium
CGGTATAATCCGGCCCCAGATATTTTCCGATGGTCTTAGCCTTGGAAGGCGACTCCACGATCACAAGTTTGGACGGTGTTGCCATGTATATGCTCCATTTCCTGATTACTTGAGTGCCACCCGCTTGCCCGGCAGCAGCTTGATGATGCCCCGGATCTGCAGCAGTGTCAGCATGGAAAGCACCTTGCTTGTGGGCAAGCCGCTTTCCGCGATCAATTGATCCACCTGGCATTCCCCGTTTTTCAGCGGAGCCAGGAGTTTCTTTTCTTCTTCATTCAAAGACACCAACGGGTCTTTCTGGTCACTATACGGCGCATTTTCCCCGTTGTCAATAACTTTTTTCTTTTTCCGCTGATGAAGCTGGGATTTTTGGGCAGGTTTTTCTGCCCTTTGCGCCACCTGGGCCATGGGCATTTCCACCCGTTCCGGCTGGATCCGGCTGTACGCTTCTTCCTGCACCGGCCCCACTTTTCCGGGATAAAGGGCCTCATATTCCCCCACCACATCCCAGCCGGAGCTGACCGCAATGGCTCCCTCCCGCAGAAGATGGTTGCTCCCCTGGAACGTGGGAACGTCGATGTTCCCGGGCACCACGAACACGTCCCGGCCCTGCTCCAGCGCCTGCCGGGCGGTGATCAAAGCGCCGCTTTTCTGCGGGGCCTCCACCACCAGCACGCCGTTGCTGATGCCGCTGATGATACGGTTGCGCTTGGGAAAATTCCAGCTGATGGGCGGCGTTTCCGGCGGGAACTCCGAAAGCAGACAGCCGCACCGCTCCGTATCCAGATACAGTGACTTGTGGGTAGGCGGATACACCACATCGATGCCGCAGCCCAAAACGCCCACCACCGTGCCGCCGGCAGTCATGGCGCCTTTCATGGCATTGCCATCAATACCCAAAGCAAGGCCGGAGACCACGATACCGCCGCATTTGGCGATCTGGTAGCCCATGCGGCTGGCGGTGGTCAGTCCGTAAACCGATGCTTTCCGGGTGCCCACCACACCGATCACCGGGCAACTGTCCAGTGCCCCCAGATGCCCCCTGTAATACAGCACAATGGGCGGGTCCCCAATGTTTTTCAGCCGGGCGGGATACGCCGCATCATGAAAGGTGCAGATCTGGATGTCTTTTTCCACACACTGGTCCAAAATCTCCTGCGCCTGGGTCAAATTCTTGTCCGCCAGTGCGTCGGCTGCATCCGTCGTCAGCCCTTCCACATTGGAATATGCCGATTTTTCCCCAAAGTATACATCCTCCGGGTCCCGGAAAGCGTGAAGCAGCGCAGCCTTTTGCCGGTCGCTCACCGCCGGGCGTGTTGCCAGCCATATCCAATGGATCAGCATATCCTGTCCTCCTTGTCTGTTTATTTCTTCATCTGCCACATAACGATGGTAGATGCCACCGCTGCATTGAGAGACTCACAGTGGGCCGTCATGGGAATGATCAGCTCCGCATCGGCATTTTCCAGCACCTCCGGGCGAACGCCCCGGCCTTCACTGCCGATGACCACCGCCATGGCGGAAAGATCCGCATTGCGGATATCCGCCGCCCGGTCTGTCAAAGCGGTCACTCCAATGGGAATGCCCGCCGCGGCGCATTTTTCCCTGGCCTGTGCCCAGGTGGTCTGCACGGGCTGCACCCGCAGCACCGCACCCATGGATGCGCGGACCACCTTATGGCTGTAAGGATCGGCGCACCCTTCCAGCAGCGCAACCGGGACACCCAAAGCATCCGCCGTGCGCAGGATCGTGCCCAGATTTCCCGGATCCTGCAAGCCATCCAACAGCAGCATTCCGTGGGTAGGGACAAATTCCTTCTTTTCCGGCAGGCGGCACAGGAACAGCGCCCCCTGGGGCGTTTCCATGGGAGAGATGGACTGCATCACATCCTCCGGCACCCGCACCAGCTTCACATGGTCGGGAACATCCACTTCCACACCGTCGGACAGCACCACCGTGTCCAGACCATCATAGTATTGCACAGCTTCTTCCAACAGCTTCGTGCCGTCGGATACAAAAAGCCCTGCCTTTTCCCGCTCCTTTTTGGAAGCAAGCAGACGGCGGATCTGCTGCATCAGTGGGTTCTTCCGGGCTGTAATTCTCGTTTCCATCACAGCTTCTGCACCTTTTCCAGTGCGGCGCTGTTGCCCAGCACCACTACAACATCTCCGCTTCCCACGCTAAAATCCGCTGCGGGGGACACATTGATGCCGCTGCCCCGGCGCACCGCCAGGATGTTCAGCCCCAGCTTTGCCCGGACATTCAGCTCCCGCAGGGTCTTGCCATGCCAGGACGCAGGTGCGGGCACCTCCGCAATGCCATAGTCCGGCGACAGCTCGATGTAGTCCAGAATATTGGTGGAAGCCAGGCTCTGGGCCAGTCTCGCAGCGTATTCCTTTTCCGGGATCACCACCCGGTCCGCTCCCAGCTTTTCCAGCACCCGGCGGTGGGTATCGTCATGGGCCTTGCACACCACCTGGGGAACGCCCAGCTCCTTCATGTTCATGGTGGCCAGCACAGATGCTGCCAGATCGTCACCAATGGCGATCACTGCGCAGTCCATTTCCTGCACGCCCAATGCTTTCAGCACACTTTTGTCCTGGGCATCCGCCACCACCGCTTGGGTCACATCATTGGCGATCTGCTGCACCAGCTCGGTGCGCACATCAATGGCCAGCACCTCACAGCCCATTTCGCACAGCAGCCGGGCCGTTTCATGGCCGAACCGGCCCAATCCAACAACAACATAAGATTTCATGGGTTCTTTCCTCCTATCCGATCAACAGATTCGTCTGGGCGTATTGGTAGCGCTCCTTCGCCCGGTTGCCCATCAGGAAACCGATGCTCAAAGTCAAAACGCCCACCCGCCCGAAATACATATACACAATCATCAGAATTTTGGATGCCACGCTCAGGCTCGTGGTGATGCCCGTGGTCAGGCCCACCGTTGCCAGCGCAGAAACGGACTCATACAGCCCATCTATAAAGCTCACCGGGGAAGTGGCGCTGAGAAACATTCCCCCAAAGAATGCCAGACCCATCATGATCATGGCGATGGTCATAGCATCCAGCACCTGGGTATGGGGAATGGTGCGCTTGAACACGCACACCGTCTCCCGGCTTCGGATCCTGCTCCACAGAAACAGCAGCAGCACCACCAGCGTCACCGTTTTCAGGCCGCCGGCTGTGGAGCCGGAGCAGCCGCCAATGAGCATCAGCACCATGGTCAAGGCCTTTCCGCTATCCGTCAGGCTTCCCTGCCCGATGGCATCAAAGCCCGCCGTGCGCACAGTCAGGGACTGGAACAGGCCGCCCAGGATCTTATCCTGCCAGGAAAGGACCCCAAGGGTATTGGGATTATCCCATTCCAGCAGGCAGAAGCCCGCTGCGCCGCCAAAAATCAGGATCAGTGTCATCAGCAGCACCAGCTTGGTGTAAACGCTGAATTTTTTCCAACTGTGCAGACGAACCACTTCTTCCCAAACGAAGAAGCCCAGTCCCCCCACCGCCACCAGGGTGCCCAGAGTCAGCAGCAGCACCGGGTCGGACTGGAAGCCCATGAGGCTGTTGCCCATATTCAGGCAACCGAAAATATCGAACCCCGCATTACAAAAAGCGGAAACGCCATGGAAAATGCCCCAACGGACGGCCCGGAGCAGGCCGTATTCCGGCCAAAAATGCAGTGTCAGGACCAGCGCCCCGGTCAACTGCACCAGAACGCTTCCCACAATGGCGATCTTCTGTAACTTTACGATGCCTTCCATATCGCTGACGGACAGTGCCTGGGCCATGACCATCCGCTGGCGCAGGCCCACCCGCCGCCGCAGCAAAAACACCACCGTGGAGGCAACGGACATGAAGCCCAGTCCGCCGATCTCGATGAGCAGCAATATCACCGCCTGACCGAAGCCGCTCCACTGGGTCCAGGTGTCGAACATCACCAGCCCTGTTACGCAGGTGGCAGAAGTGGCTGTAAACAGCGCCGAAAGAAAATCGCAGCTCTCACCATTGCGGGAGGAGATCGGCAGTGTCAAAAGCACACCGCCCAGAAAGATCAGCCCCACAAACACGCAGGCGATGGTTTGGGTGGGAGACAGCTGAAGCTTTCTCTGCCACGCAGGTCTTTTTTTCATAAAACCGCCCCTTCCCGAAAATGGTAACACTTTCGTATTCTAATCCTATACATTATTATAGCAATTTTCCCTCTATTTGCAAGTATCTATTTCCGCTGTTGAAATTCCGCTCCTTTTGGGTTAAAATGTAGAAAACGATTTCGATGACCCGGAGGATCTGTCATGCTGAAAATACTCATTGCGGAGGACGATTTGGAGCTGCGGCAATTATTTGCCCATGTGCTGCTGACCAAAGGGTACACCATCAAGGGCGTGTCCAATGGACAGGAAGCCCTGGATGCTCTGGACGCGGACTACTACGATCTGATCATCTCCGATGTGATGATGCCCGTCATGGACGGCTACGCTCTGGTGCGGGCTCTGCGCAGCAGCGGCAGCACCATTCCCATTATGATGATCACCGCCAAGGATGCCTTTGACGATATGCGCCGGGGCTTTCTCTCCGGCACGGACGATTACATGGTCAAGCCTGTCAATGTCAACGAAATGGTTTTACGGGTGGAGGCTCTGCTGCGCCGGGCGCAGATGATCAACGACCGCCGCCAGATCATCGGCAGTACCGTGCTGGAAATGGACTCTCTGACCGCCATCACCGGCAGCAACGTCCAGATCCTGCCCCAAAAAGAATTCATGCTCCTTTACAAAATGGCCTCCTTCCCCGGGAAGATCTTCACCCGCCAGCAATTGATGGACGAGATCTGGGGCTACGACTCGGAAAGCGACACCCACACCGTGGATGTCCACATCGGCAGGCTCCGGGAGCGGTTCCGGGACAATCCGGATTTCAAGATCGTCACCATGCGGGGCGTGGGCTATAAGGTGGTGCGGCTATGAAAAAGCAGGGTCTGATCCATTGGCTTCGTATCTGCTGGGCCAACAAATTCAGCCTGCGGCTACGGCTGACACTGCAAGTCTGCTTCGAGTTGGTGGTGACGGTGGTGGTCTCCTACTTTCTCAGCAAGCTGGTTCCCGAGGAGCTACTGGGCGACTGGTCCGGACGGATGGTGCTGATCTTAGCCGTCATCAGTCTGGTCATCGGCAGCATTCTCACCAGCTTCCTGTCCCGGATGTATTTCGATCCCATCCGGGAGCTGGGTCGGGCCATGGACAAAGTCGGTTCCGGAGATTTTCAAGTGCAGATGGAGGTCAAGCCCACCACCTCCCGGGAGATCCGGGATATCTACGAGGGCTTCAATATGATGACCCAGGAGCTGCGCAATACAGAGATCCTGCAAACCAGCTTTGTCTCCAATGTTTCCCACGAGTTCAAGACCCCCATCAACGCCATTGAGGGCTATTCCATGCTGCTGCAAGGCAGCGAGCAACTCAGCGAACAGCAGCAGTCCTATGTGGAAAAGATCATTTTCAACACCCAGCGTCTTTCCACTCTGGCTGGAAACATTTTGCTTCTTTCCAAGATCGAAAACCAATCCATCTCCACCAACCGGACCCGGTTCCGGCTGGACGAGCAGATCCGCCAATCCATTCTTTCTCTGGAATCTGCCTGGGCAGTAAAGGATCTGGAATTCGACGTGGATCTGGAACGGGTGGAGTATTACGGAAACGAAAATCTGCTGTACCACGTGTGGAGCAATCTCATCGGAAACGCCGTAAAATTCAGCCCCCGAGAGGGCTTGATCCGTATCCGGCTGTACCCCTTGGAGGAGAACATCCACTTCGTCATCGAGGATGCCGGTCCGGGCATTTCCCCGGAGGCCCTGCACCATATTTTTGACAAATTCTACCAAGCCGACAGTTCCCATAAAGAAGAAGGAAACGGCCTGGGCCTGGCCCTGGTCAAGCGTAGCCTCAGCATTGAAGATGGTACCGTCTCTGCCCAAAATCTCTCCGGCGGCGGTTGCGCATTCCATGTGGTGCTTCCCATTCGTTAAAGCTTTTTTCAACAATTGTTGAAGTTGAATTGAGGTTGAGTTGAGTTTTCCGGAATATACTAAGATATTATTCTGACATAGGAGGCTCTTTTGCCCATGACTCGATCCACCGAGACTGATTACAGCAAAAAAATCGTCACCATTCCTAATCTTTTATCCCTGTTCCGGCTCTGCCTGATCCCTGTTCTTTTCTATCAATACTGCGTCCGTCATGATTCACTGGGCACCACGCTGGTGCTGACCCTTTCCGGCCTGACAGATGTGGTAGACGGCTTCATCGCCCGGCGCTATCAGATGATCAGCGACTTTGGCAAGGCATTCGACCCGGTGGCTGACAAGCTGACCCAGATCGCCATGCTCTACTGTCTGCTGACCCGCTTCCCCCGGATGATCATCCCCTTTGGGATCTTGATCATCAAGGAAGTGTGCACCGGTATCACAAGCCTGCTGACCATCCGCAAGACCAAGACCGTCATGGGCGCTGTCTGGCACGGCAAGCTCACCACCGTCATGCTCTACTGCGTCATGGTCATCCATTTGATCTTCCCGAATATCAATGCAGCGCTGTCCAACACACTGCTGACCATTGTCACCTGCGTGATGTTGCTGTCGTTCCTGCTGTACAGCTATCGGAATTTGAAGGTGCTGTTTCCCGCCGCCTGTGACGCCTGCTGGCGCTGGCTCAGCAAAGCAGGCTACCGGGTCATCCACTTCTTTGTGGCGCTGTTCTACCCAAAAACTACTGTCAAAGGTCTGAAAAACCTGCCAGAGGAGCCCTGTATCATCGTGGGCAACCACACCCAGATGAACGGCCCCATCTGCGCCGAGCTGTATTTCCCCGGTAAGCGCACCATCTGGTGTGCCAGCCAGATGATGTACCTGAAAGAAGTACCCGGCTATGCCTTTGAGGATTTCTGGAGCCGCAAGCCCAAATACACCCACTGGTTCTACAAGTGCCTTTCTTACATCATCGCCCCCTTCTCCGTGTGTGTGTTCAACAACGCCCACACCATCCCCGTTTTTCACGACAACCGGCTGCTGTCCACCTTCAAAAAGACTCTGGCTGCTCTGAATGACAGCACCAATGTGATCATCTATCCCGAGTGCTATACCCCCCACAATCAGATCGTCAACCAGTTCCAGGAGAAGTTCGTGGATGTGGCAAAGCTCTATCACAAGCGCACCGGCAAGGCCGTGCAGTTCGTTCCCATGTACATCGCCCCGGAGCTGAAGACCATGTATCTGGGCAAGCCCACCACCTTCCGCCCCGAAGCGCCCATTGACCAGGAACGCACCCGGATCTGCAATTATCTGATGGATACCATCACCCAGACCGCCACCGATCTCCCCTTACACCGGGTGGTGCCCTACGAAAACGTCTCTCGCAAGCATTACCGCTACAACAAACCCCAAGAGGTGACAACTAATGAAAACACCGGTCGTTGATTACCGTAAATTCCGCCTTTCCAAGCTGAATGACCCGGAATTCTCCCATTTGAAGCTCCTGTCCGGATGGATCTTCTACTTTCTGGCCTATCTCATCACAGAAAATTTCATCCCGGCGGAGTCCTGTCATGTGATCCATTGCTGGCTCGACGATGTGATCCCCTTCTGCGAATGGTTCGTCATCGCCTATGTGGGATGGTATCTGTTGGTAGCAGGTTCTCTGCTGTATTTTGCCCTGTACAACATTGACAGCTTTCAGAAGCTGTCCAAGTACATCATCATCACCCAAGTGGTGGCCATGGCCATTTATGTGATCTATCCCAGCCGGCAGGATCTGCGGCCGGAGGTATTCCAGAATGACAACATTCTGACCCGCATCATCGGCCTGCTGTACGCCGCCGACACCAGCACCAATGTGTGCCCATCCCTTCATGTAGGCTATTCCATCGCTCTGCTGTCCGTGTGGACGAAGGAAAAAGCCGCCGCCTGGTGGTGGAAGGTGCTGGTGGTGATTTTCGTCATCCTCATCTGCCTGTCCACCATGTTCATCAAGCAGCATTCTGCGGCAGATTTCTTCGTGGCGCTGCCCATGTGCGCCTTTGCGGAGTGGTTCGTCTATTACCGCAAGCCCAAAGCAAAATAAACAACACCCTTGACCGTTTTTCTCCGGTCAAGGGTGTTTTCTCACTTCTTTTGAAATGCTTTGTCGCTGATCATGGCATCCACCTGCTCCAACCGGCACAGGTTATGGCAATAGGTATTTCCGAATTTGCTGCTGTCGCACAGGAAGATCCGCTTCTCGCTCTGCTCGAACATCACCCGACGCAGTTGTGTCTCCTCCGCAGAAGCATCGGTGATCTTGCCGGTCTCGGACAGGCCCCGGCTGGAGAAGAAAAACAGGTCCGCGCTGAACTCCCGCACCGTCCGCTCGGCGATATGGCCCACATAGGCGGAGGAATTGTGCAACTGTAAGCCGCCGGTGCAGTAAACATTGTGGGACAGGCTGCTCAGTTCCTGGGCCGTCTTCAGGCCATTGGTGATGATGGTCAGATCCCGGAACTGGGTCAAATGCCGCACCATCCGCTGCACCGTGGATGAGGCATCAAAAAACAGCACCTGCCCATTGTGGATATGGGCCAAAGCCCGGCTGGCGATCAGCTCCTTGGCCTCGGAATTCTGCCGCTCCCGCATATACAGCGGCAGCTCCCGGTTGGGCCCCGCCAGCAGCACCACGCCCCCGTGGATACGCTTGACTACCCCCTGACGCTCCAGCTCATTCAAGTCCCGGCGGATGGTGGTCTCACTGACAAAAAGCTGCTCCGCCAGGTGGTGGACAGACATTGTATTCCGTTCTGCCAGGATGTCCTGTATTTTTTCCAATCGTTCCAACTCAAACATTATGCTCATTCACGCTCATTTCTGCTTATTTCAATCATATATATGTGCATACAGCCGATGTAACCGACAATCATTGCATTAAATTATAAAAAATGTTACAATCATTATAGCATTGTGA